>JBGTIK010000401.1:0-15913 GCA_041745715.1 Phormidesmis sp. | reverse complement strand
ATGGTTCTCAATAGTTAACCTTAATTGAGAATTTTTATGACTTAGTTCATTTGAACTGCTAAGCCATGAAAGTCTTTCCAAAACAGGGCTCTATCATTAATACCTGAGTGTGACACTTCAAAGGGCGGAATGTGGGTTATATGAATAAAGGAGTCTAAATAACTCCTGCCAAAAGGTTGTGTCAAGACTAATGCAGTTACTGGGCATTTACTCGGTGTTTAGCCATCGATCAAAGTCTTTCAAATTTTTATCGAAATAAGTTTGACAAAGCGCCCCCAAATCCGCACAATAGAGATCGCCTTGGGAAGAGAAGCTTAACTGCCTCTCAAGCAGCAAGGGCCCGTAGTTCAATTGGTTAGAGCACCGCCCTGTCACGGCGGAAGTTGCGAGTTCGAATCTCGTCGGGCCCGTTTTTTTAGTTCATCTTTAGCTCATCAGAGCTGAGCTTGAAAAGCTTAGATTTCAACTGTGCCGCCGTACTTAACTGGGAGCTGATCTTCTGGAGATAGGCCCATGACTTGGCTATACAGCTTGATATATTCAACCGCAGACTGTTCCCAGCTAAAGTGAGTCGCCATTGCCCTTCTTTGCAGCGCTTCCCACTGCGGCTTAAAGCGATAGGCTTCAGCAGCACGCACCATCGAAGTAAACAGATCCAGCGGTTCGTAGCGATCAAAGCAGTAGCCTGTGCCCACTTCATTAATCGGATCGTTGTGGCTGACAGTATCGACTAGCCCACCCGTGCGGCGCACAATCGGCACACAGCCGTAGCGCATGGCGATCATTTGGCTGATGCCGCAGGGTTCAAAGCGTGAGGGCATCAAGAAGGCGTCACAGCCCGCATAAATGCGGCGAGCCACCGCGTCGCTGTACATAATGTAGGCGCTAGCTCTGCCTGGATAGCGAGCAGCGAGTTCCCAAAGCTGATTTTCGTAGGCGCGATCGCCCGTCCCCAACACCACAAACTGTGCGTCTGAATAGGCCAAATACCGATCCATCGTCTGCAAAATCAGGTCAATACCCTTTTGCTCTACTAGCCGACCGACCATGCCGACTAAAAAGGCATCAGGGTTTTCAGCAAGGCCCATTTCTTTTTGAATCGCGGTTTTATTAAGCGATCGCTTATCCAAATCCTTCGCGGTGAAGTTATGCGCTAGCTTAGAATCCGTCGCCGGATCGAACAAATCGAGATCAATGCCATTGACAATGCCGCTGAGCTTACCGCTAATAAAAGACAGCAGCCCTTCTAAGCTCTCACCATACTCAGGCGTTTTGATTTGCTCAGCGTACGTCGGCGACACCGTATTCACCCTGTCGGCATACTGCAACGCCGCCGCCATCGTGTTGTGCCCCTGCATAAACCACGGACACCAGGTAATTTCTTCTAGCTTCCAGCGCCATGGCCCCTGATAGGCCAAATTATGGATCGTAAAGACGGTGCCAATATCAGAGACTTCGTGCATCCATACCGGCAACATGCCCGTGTGCCAATCGTGGCAGTGAATGATATTCGGCTTCCAGTGGTTCCAGGCAAACTCAGCCGCGCCATTGGCAAAAAAGGTAAAGCGCCACTCTTCATCTGCGCCGCCGTAAACCATGCCGTTATCAAAGCAAGGATGGCCAAATAGATAGAGCGGTACGTCGGTATTAGGCAGCTTGGTTTCGTATACTGCAAAGGAATTAAACATGCAGTAGCCCCACCAAACCGGATCGGGCGGCACCTCTACTTTGCCTGCCATCAAATTGTAATAGGGCATCAACACACGCACATCGTGGCCCATTGCTCTTAGCACTGCGGGCAATGTACCCACGACATCACCCATCCCGCCAACTTTCGCTAGCGGCGCAGCCTCAGCCGCCACAAATAAAATTCGCATATTATGCCCACCTACAACTGGTTAAGTAAAAATCCTAGTCTAATCGCGCCAGTCTAATCACACCGGTCTAATCACACTGGTCTAATCACGTTCAAGTTTATAGTGATTTGACCCGTGAGGCACGCTTGCCCATAGGACATCACCGGATGAGCGTTCCGCTTAGGTTGCGCTGGTATCCGCAACATCGGCAAATGGTGCTGCAATTTCACCCATCGGCTCATCTGCAAGATCATCTAGAACAATCTCACGCTGACCGGGTATGTGGGTTTTCATGTGGTTGTGCTGTTGATCGTTGAGTTCTCTAAGCTGCCGATTAGCCGCATCAAAAGCGTCTCTAATCACATTTTCTAAAGGCGGATACTGCACGCCTTCATCAGGGCTTTTTCCGACAATCACCTCACGATTTTCAGGCACGGTAATGTCGAGGCGAACTCGGTAGGGCGAACCACTGCTCGGATGATCGTGCGTTTTTTCGATGGCGACGCGGCAGCTACCGATCTGATCGTAATATTGCTCTAACTTTTCGATTTTTTGAGCAATTAGGCTTTCTAACGCGTCTGTTTTAGGCACGTCTCGGTAGGAGATAGTCGGTGAAATTCTCATATTTTGCTTCGTTATTTACAAGGACTCTGTAGTCTAAAGAGTGCTTTATTATGAGCAAAAACAAGCTTTTTAGCCTCTATCAGAAGGGTGCTTTAGGCGCGATTGTGAGTATTGATCTCATCTAAAATTTCCTGTGCACCCTGGCTGCGGAGCTGAGTGGCCAGTTCGGTGCCAATCCGCTCCGCCTCGGTAGGCAAGCCGGTGACGATGCCTGTAATCATCTGTTGACCATCAAGGCTAGCGACAATCCCTTTGAGGGTGAGTTTGCTATCTTCAATCACGGTATTCACCCCAATGGGCACCTGACAGCCGCCTTCCAATTCACGTAAAAAGGCCCGCTCTGCGTAGCAGCGATAGGCGGTGGGCTCATGTTCTAGCACTTTAAGCAGCGCCAGAATGTCGTTATCGCCAATGCGGCATTCGATGCCGAGGGCACCTTGACCCACAGCATGAAGAGAAATGTCGGCAGGCAGAATTTGATGAATGCGATCGCTCATATTCAGCCGATTTAAACCTGCCGCCGCCAAAATAATCGCATCGTACTCCCCGTCATCTAGCTTACGCAAACGAGTATTCACATTGCCGCGAATATCTTTGAACGCAAAGTGAGGAAAGTGATGACGCAGCTGAGCCAAGCGCCGTAGAGAAGAGGTGCCAATCACCGAGCCTTCGGGCAACGTATCGATTTGCTTATCTTTGTGCTTGGCATGTACCACCATCGCATCTGCCGGATCTTCGCGCTCAGTCACGCAGCCCAACTGTAGCCCTGCTGGCAAATTCGTCGGCAAATCTTTGAGCGAATGCACCGCAAAGTCAATTTTGCCGCTGAGCATATCGTCTTCTAGCTCTTGGGTAAAAAGCCCTTTCTCACCAATTTTAGAAAGCGCCACGTCCAAAATTTTGTCGCCTTGGGTTTCCATCGTCGACACCTCAAAGTTAATGTCAGGAAAAGCGCGGCTCAGTTCGGCCTGCACCCAGTGCGTTTGCACAAGCGCCAGCTGACTTTTGCGAGAACCGATCCGTACCGTCCGAGTGGCAACGTTAGAAGACATACTAAAGCGAGCGTTTGCTATGGTGATTAGTCGAAACCAGTGCCGATGTGCTTTGACACAGAGTGCATAAGATCACAAGCCTACCGCAATAGGCGTCTGCTTTGAAGCACTCAAACCCATGCTAGGGGCTGTTTCCTTCTTGACTCAGGGCAGTAGCACTCAGATCTCAAGGGTTACAAAGCCTCTGCTAAAACATAAAGTTCTGCAAACAACTGTGTATTCATTGTTACGTCATTTGATCAAATCAGCTATTTCTCCAGCGCTTGCAGTTTATCTGACACTTGGGGGCGCTATTTCTGGCGCTATTCTGCTGGCGCGTCCGGCGCTAGCTCAGCAAGTTGATCCTCAGCTGCGCCAAGAGTTTTTGAGCGATCCGCTCAGAGATAGAACGCCCGATCCGCTGTTGCCCATGCTGACGGTGAAAAGAGATCTGAGTCCTTTGGAGCTAAGCGCGTTGGCCATTGACTTAGCGCAGCTTGATCAAAGTGCGCGGCAGCTGTTAGCGGCAGGAGAAGCGGATCAAGCTTTTGCGCTTTGGCGGCGATCGCTGCGCCTGCGTCGTCTATTAGGGCCTTTTGAAGAATTTGCCGCAATTCAGCAAGTTGCCGACGTTGCATGGCAGCAGCAGCGTTCGGAAGACATACAGCTCTTGACATTGCGCACCCGGCAGATTTGGCAAACGGTTCAAGTTGCTTTGGATCTGCCGATAGAAGCAGAATTTGGCGCATTCCCGATAGATGAGTCTGCGCCTGCTAGGCTGCTAGTGAGCGGCAACCCCGCAGCTGATCTAGAAGTGCTTAACGCCTTAGCTCAAACCTTCACCACCCTGCGCGATGTTGATTCTGCCGTAGACGTTTATGAGCAGCTAAACACCCTAACAGCCGCTCAAATTCCTGCGCCTAACAATCAGCTCACCGCTCAAAAAGTGAGTCTGGCCAAGCTGCATTTGGAATGGTTTCAATTTGCTGAAGCCGCCGATGTGTATTTAGAACTGCTCAAATCGGCCAGAACAAATGGCGATGTAGTCAGTGAAACGGCCTATTTAGAGCAGCTAGTTTACAGCTATCAGCAGGCCGATTCGCTGACGAACGCGGTTAGGGCGCAAACTGATTTGATTGGGCTGTATCAGAGCCAAGGTGAAGCCGAAAAGCTGCCGCAGCTATTAGTAGCGATCGCCCAAAACTACCGCACCCTCAACCTGCCAAAATCCGCCATCGAATACTATCGCTCCGCCTACAGCGCCGCTCAAAGCTTTCAGCAGTTTAGCTTTTCAGCCCAAGTCCTCAAAGACTTAGGGGCGCTATATCGCAGCCTTGCCCTCACCGACGAAGCGATTGGAGCCTACAGCTTGCTCATCCCAGTCGAGCGCCAAGCCTACAACAGCTATGGCGTGATGAATGCTTATGACAATATCGGTCAGCTTCAGCGCCGCCAGGGCAATTTGCAGGCCGCTTTTCAAGCTTTTGAGCAAGCCCTCGTAATTGCCAGAGATCTCAACCTGCGCGAAGACTATTTTATCGAGCAAATTGGCTCAGTCGCGCAGCCGCCCAGCCTGGTGCCATGAGCAATCAAGACAAAGGCTCACCGGCTTCGTCCTCCGGCACTATTTCACTCTCACCTTGAGCCGCCTCAACCCACCGATTCAACCCACTGTGCTGAAGAAAAAAGGCTTGATATTCGCGGGCCGTCTCCGAGAGTGAAATACCATACGTTTTGAACCGCATCACAACCGGCGCGTAAAAACAGTCTGCAATCGAAAAGTCTCCAAATAACCAGGGGCCGTTGTTTTCTTGCAGGCATTTTGACCAAATCTGATCGATTCTGGCAATGTCTTGCAAAGCGGAGGACGAAAGCTCCACTTTTCGCATCGCGCGGCAGTTCATCGGCAGTTCGCTGCGCAGCCCCATAAATCCAGCATGCATTTCAGCGCAAATTGACCTAGCTTTGGCCCTGAGCGCCTGATCTTTTGGCCAGCCTTGATGAGCTAGGTATTTTTCAGAGACATATTCACAAATTGCTAAAGAATCCCAAACGGTTAGAGACTCATCTATCAGCACCGGCACTCGGCTAGTGGGAGAATATTGGCTCAGGCGTGATTTGAGCCCTGCTGACTGAAGCGATTCTTGAATTTCTTCAAACTCAAGCTCGAACGTAGAAAGTAATAGCCAAGGCCGTAAAGACCATGAGGAGTAGTTTTTGTTGCCGATGATAAGTTTCACGGGTTGTTCCTTAGTTGTTCTTTTAATTGTTCATCAAATCATCGAGTTCGGCATAGTCAGGTAGCGCTGTGTCAATTTGTTTGCCTTTGCGAATGACGACGCGATCGCTCTGCCCTCTTGCCATCAGTTCATTAAAGCTACGCGCTTTAAACGCGACCAAATCCGCCGATAGACCTTCCCCTAGCTGTCCTATTTTCTCTAATCCCATCATCTGCGCGGGCGATCGCGTAATTGCCTGCGGCCAGTCTGCAATCGGATGATCCAACTGGCCAATGCGTACAGACTGCGTAAAAGCTTCGAGCCCATCGTGATCGCCATAGGCAAAAAACGGATCCCGGCAGTTATCAGAAGCTAGCGCGACTTTAACACCTGCTGATTTGAGTTCGTGCAGAATGGTGACCCCTCGAAACCGAGGCGATCGCCCCACCTGCCGATCCTGCAAATACAAATTACACATCGGCAAACTCACCACCGAAACCCCCGCTTCTTTTACCCGCTTAATGGTTGTACTTGCAACTTCTTCCGACTGCACCGACAAACTGCAACAGTGCCCGCAGGTAATGCGCCCAGAGAACTCGTGCCGAATCGCCGCCTCCGCCACATAGCGCAAAGCCATATCATCTGGATCTAAACTCTCATCAGTATGAAAATCCAAATCCAAGCCTCGCGCTTTAGCCAACTCAAACACCCGATCCATCTGTTGAACAATTTCAGGATTCGTAAAGGCTACCCCGCCCAAAATGCCGCCAGCATCAGCGACTAAGTCAGCGAGAGCCTCACCTTTTGGCCCCATGAAATAATCCAGAGTCACCAAACAAACCGCCTGTAGCAAAACCCTATCTGCCCACTCCTCTCGCAGTTGGCGAAACACCTCAAAACTGATCTTGCCCTGCTGATCAAATACATCTAAATGGGTGCGAATCGCCTGAGTTCCATGCGCGTAGCTACACTTCAGCCCAAACTCCATCCGCCGATACACATCTGCCGCCGTCCACCGCTGCGCGCTGTCTTTATGGACCGTTTCTAATGCCCCGGCAAACGTCCCGTCCGGGTTAGGACTGCGCGGCCAAATATGCCCCTTGTCCAGGTGAGTGTGCATATCAACAAAACAGGGCCAAATGAGTCCTGAGCGCAAGTCAACAGCAGGCACCTCAGTGGGTAATTCAGGGAGTAATTCATTGGGCACATCATCTGCCATACCAACGCTAGCGGGCCGCAATGTGATCACTTTGCCCTGATGCACTTCGATATCTACGGTTGCTGTATCTGATTTGTCCGAGTTTAAATCTGAGTTCGAGCGCGATTTTTGCAGCAATGCTAAAGCCTCGTCAGCCAATAGCGTCAGCGGGACACGGCCATTGCGTAGCCAGTAATGAGAAACGCTCGGAATTTCACAAAAAGGAGGCATTCTAGTGACCTTATTTCGATGACAAAAAAACAGATAGTGCTAAACGCTACACTATAAAGTAGCCGCTCCGCGATTTGACGAGGTTTAAGCCGATGGTTCAGCAGCTTTCTAAAACAGACGTTTTTTACCCTGATAGCGACGGTCAGCCGATAGCGGACAACACCAAGCAGTTCCAGTGGATTGTCGATATCAAAGAGAACCTGGAAGCGATTTTTGCCGCAGATCCCAATGTTTTCGTCGCAGGCGATTTACTGTGGTACCCAGTTGAGGGCAGCAATACGACTCGTAGAGCGCCCGATGCAATGGTGGCGTTTGGTCGGCCTAAGGGCGATCGCGGCTCATACATGCAGTGGAAAGAAGATAATATTGCTCCCCAAGTCGTGTTTGAAGTGCTCTCACCCGGCAACCGCCAAGGCGAAATGGCCAAAAAAATTCAGTTTTATCAGCGCTATGGCGTGCAGGAGTACTATGTCTATGACCCTGACAACATTGAGTTTACCGGTTGGCAGCGAGTTGGCAACTACCTAGAAGTCATTGAAGATATCCAAGATTGGCTCAGCCCGCTGCTGCAAATCCGTTTCGTTTTAACACCAGATACGCTCAAAATCTATCGGCCAGACGGTGAGCCCTTTTTGAGCTTGACCGATACTCGCAAAGAACGCGATCAGGCCAAGCAAGCGCGTAATGAGGCTCAGCAAGAACGCGATGAAGCTCAGCAAGAACATGATCAAGCTCAGCAGAAAGCCGAGCGATTGGCCGCTAGACTAAAGGAGCTGGGCATTGATCCTGCGGATGTTTAGCGACTGATATCGAGCGGCTCGATTTAGTGGCTTGATGTCATTGACTTTGGGCCTGAGCAGATTCCACCACCCATTTCACCATTTGATCCCCTAAGCGCACATCGTCGAGTCGATCAATTTCACGGATACCCGTTGGACTGGTGACATTTACCTCTGTCAGGTAGTCGCCAATGATGTCAATGCCTACAAAAATCAGGCCGTCTCGACGCAAAGCTGGCGCAACCTGCCGACAAATTTCTAAGTCACGAGCGGTGAGTTCGGTTTTTTCGCTGCGGCCCCCAACAGCCATATTGCCGCGAAATTCTTTGCCGGTAGGCACTCGGTTCACAGCCCCAATTGGTTCGCCGTTCAGCATCACAACGCGCTTATCGCCTGCTTTGGCAGCGGGCAAATAGGTCTGCACCATTACGGGTTCTTTGCCCTGGTGCGTACTCACTTCAATGATTGAGTTGAAATTGCGATCGCTTCCCTCCAAAAACAAAATTCCCTCCCCCGCTTTACCGCCCAACGGTTTGAGCACCCCGGCCCCCCAGCGCTCTACCGCCTCTCGAATCACCTGCTTATCGGCGCTAACAATCGTTTCCGGAATGGCATCAGTAAATTGCAGCGCGTACATTTTTTCATTCGCCGCCCGCAGCCCGCCCGGCGAATTGATCACCTGAGTTTTGGATTTATCTATATAGTCCAATATGTAAGTCACATAGAGGTAGGGCACCGTTACCGGCGGATCGGTGCGCATAAACACCGCATCCATCTCTTCTAAAGGTCGCCATTGACTCTCACCAAGCTGATACCAGTCAGGTTCTGATTGCCAGCGATCGCCCACCTGCGTCACCGGCTTCATCGTTACTGATTGCAGCCAAGCACATGCACACCCCGCTACCACCCCTAAGCGATTCGCCTGAGTGACATAGACCTCATGCCCTAGTCCCTGCGCCGCTTCCATAATGGCCACACTGGTATCGTGGCCTGGATCTAATCGCGCAATGGGATCAATAATGAACGCAAATTTCAAAAGAATGCTCCTGATAAACCAGCCCTTAAAGCATAGGCTAAAATATTCAGTCACGAAGGCCAAAACTGGCTTGTTGCTGGACTTGTTTTCGCGTTTGTTCCCGCCTGAGATGAGGATTGCAAAAAGACTCCATCTACTACCTTAGAAATACTTGTCAAATCTTTATCTCACCTATACCATGTCCTCAAAACGTAGAGGCTATGGTACTCACAAGGTGAAAAGTGTCGCGATGCCAAAAAGTGACCTCGCTCACACTGAAATTCACGCCGCAATTTACACTGAAACACACAACTATAGAACCGATAGCTCGCCGTTGAAAGTCTCTCAAACTGCCGATGTTGTGCCAATTTTAATTGGGTAACATTGCCGATTCGCCAGCGTATTGAGACTCATTACTCTAAGCGAGAGTGAGGGTGAAAGGAGATTTTGCCAATGTTAGCTAGATTGATGCAAGCGACAGTCATTACATTGGCGCTGTACGCTTTGTTAGGCGTTGATAATTTACAAACCAGCGCTAGAGAGAGCAATCAAAGACCGCCCGAAGTCATTGTGGCGCTCAAACAAGCGCTGGTTCGGCGCTGATAGCGTCAATGCTCTGTTTAAGTCCCTAGGTGCCTCACAAAAAAAAGCGCACCTCATGTAATAGAGTGCGCTTTTCCAATATCAGCTCAACAGGGCTAATTACTCTATTAACCCCCAACTAACCCATAGCCGACACTGCTGAAGCAAAAGCAGCTGGAGAGAAACTAGGCGCATAGGCTTCAATGACGCGCCCCGTATCTGCACAGGTAATCATCAAATAGTCGCAGTGAGAGCATTGAGTGCGCACAATTCTTCTAGATAGACTAGACAAATTACCTTCTTCAATGAAGTGGTAGCGCTCGGCCAATCTGCCGCAGGTAGGACAGTGAACTTTTTGCACTTTCGCGGCGATGGGCGCAGCGGTGGGCGTTTTTTTGGAATCATTTAATAAAAATGACTCCAAAAGTGACTTTGTGGGTCTTTCCATGGCCTTCATAGTTCTTAATGGCTTATCCGAAGTTTTAGTGGATGTCGTCGTTGATCTGAGGGTTAAAGTGGTCAATGAGTATAAAAACTCATCTGGCATTTTATGGCTTTCAACAGCATTGATTAACTGATTCATTATGGCAACTTATCTTCTTGGTAGCAAAGCATCCAAAGGCATAAAAAACCGGGGATCGGTTTGAGGATGGGCGATCCCCATTTTGTTCAAAAGCCTGCCAGTCCAAGGCTAGATGAGTATTTATGCTATTTAAAGTTGCCCTCATCAAGCGACCGCGAAAACAATTATTAGGCGATAACTACAGGTTTGCTTTAGATTTGGCGGCCAGTCGTTTTATCCTTCTCAACACTTTTTTGTCTCGTAGTATGTAGTGTAATTAAGATAGATTTCAGATACTCATAGTTTGCTCATAAAAACGTATCCAATATGACTTTTGGTCGGTATCTTTTGAAATAGCGTTGTCAGTTTTATTACCCACTAAAAGCCTACTTTTACTAACAGCTCTGGATTGATCTCGCTTGATCTCAAAATTTTTCAGCGAGCTTTCTTTAAGGGTTAGGCTCAGGCGCAGATGAAGGATGGAAGTATTCATAAATTTGCTGAGCCAGCTGAGGGCCAATGCCATCGACCGTGGCAAGCAACTGAGGGGAAGCTTCGCGGATATAATCGATAGAGTGAAAGGTGGCCAGTAGCTGTTTGCGGCGGTGATGGCCTAGCCCTGGAATGTCTTCTAGGCGCGATCGCCGCATCCTTCCCATTCGCTTTTTGCGATGAAAGCTTACAGCAAAGCGGTGAGCCTCATCCCGCAGGCGACGCAATAGCTGCACTCCCGGCTGATCGACTTCAGTTTGTAAGGGCTGCTTTTCACCGGGCAAAAAGATCTCCTCTCGCTTTTTGGCCAAGCTCACCACTCGCAAATCACTCAGCAAATTCATTTCTTCTAGCTCAGCAACGACTGCCGAGAGCTGGCCCTTGCCGCCATCAATCATCACCAAATCAGGCCAGTCGGCATTGCCCACTCGCTGTTTAGTCGGGTCTTCAGCGTAGCGGCGAAAGCGACGGCGAATGACTTCGGCCATGCTGGCAAAATCGTCAGAGTGGCCGCTGGTGACGGTAGGGTTTTGGATTTTGTAGGTGCGATAGTGCTGCTTCGCCGGGAGGCCATCGATAAAGACTACCTGTGAAGCCACCGCATCTGAGCCCTGAATGTGAGAGATGTCGTAGCCCTCAATCCGCTTCGGTGGCCCCGGCAGATCAGCGAGTTCGGCCAGATCCTGCATAGCCTGAGCGTTGCGATCAGCGAAGCGCTGAGTGCGGGCCAGTTCATACTGAGCGTTGCGCTCGACCATTTCTACTAGTTCAGCTTTGGCCTGCCTTTGGGGCATGTCAATAGAGACTTTGCGGCCCTTGGCAACCGTCAAAAATTCGGCCAGCATTTCGCCTTCGGGTAAGAGGTGCTGCACTAAAATTTCGGCTGGAATTTCAACCGGATCGACTAAGCGGTAGTGCTCTTCGAGAACGCGCTGAAGAATTTCACCAGCGGTGCCAGACTGAGCGTCAGCCACAAAGCCAAGGCGACCGACTAAGCGACCGGCGCGGATTTGAAAGAGCTGGATGCAGGCATGGTCAGCATCGGTGGAAAGGGCGATCGCATCGCGCGAAACCGTATCATCCGGCAGCGCGACTTTTTGTGTTTCACTAAGGGTTTCTAAACCTTTAATTTGATCGCGAATGAGCGCTGCTTTTTCAAAATCAAGCGCCTCAGCCGCTGTTTCCATTTTGGCGGTGAGAATGTCAACCAGTTCGTGCGATCGCCCCTGAAACACCATCGCCACCCGCTGCACAATGTTGTGATAGTCCTCAGGCGTAATCAGCTTTTGGCAGACCCCCGGACACTGACCAATGTCATAATTTAGGCAAGGGCGATCTTTATGCTGAGGCCGAGGCCGTTGGCGCAGCGGAAAAATCCGCTTAGCAATTTGTAGCGTTCGGCGCAACAGTCCGGTATCAACGTAGGGGCCGTAATAGCGATTCTTGGCATTCTTACGGCGCTGACGAGTGATAAAAATGCGCGGATAATCTTCTGACCAAGTAATGCAGAGAAAAGGATATTTTTTGTCATCTTTAAGCAGCACATTGTACTCAGGCTGATGCTGCTTAATTAAATTCGCCTCTAGAGCAAGCGCTTCGGCTTCGGTATCCGTAACGATAATCTCGATGTCGCTGACCTTGCGCACCATTGAGGCAATGCGCGGCGTGTGATGATGGGCCGCATCGCGAAAATAGGAACGCACCCGATTACGCAAACTTTTTGACTTACCAATGTAGAGAATTTGGTCAGTCTCATCCTTCATGAAATAAACTCCCGGCTCTTGGGGAATTTCTTGAAGCCGAGCCATTAGGCGATCAGGATCGCTTAGCAGGGCTGGGTCAATGGTGACAGTAACGGCGGTAGGCGCTGACGTGGTGGGAGGCACTGAAGAAGTGGAAGAAATAGTCACGAGGCAAAGCTAACGAAAAAAAGTAGCCACGTACCATTCTAGAGGGGTTTCTGAAGACTGCATCAGAATGCCATTCGCCTTTGCAGATTTTGTCGAGTGCTGAGGACAAAGCTACTTTTTTCCTAGCATCCGTGGCCTGTCTTCAAAAAAGTCCTATAAATCACAAAGATTCGATGTGTAGCTTGCCACCGAATCTGAGATGAAGGAAAATCAATATATCAGCTTATACACTGATATGCACCTTGTTGTCTACGTGTCTGTGTCTACGTGTCTGTATCTACCCGTCTGTATCTACGTGTCTACGAGTTCTGGCCTTTTCAGGTCAGGCTATTTTGTTATCTATACAAACCCCTAAGTCACTGTGAACATTGAAGAATTCGAGCATCAGTATCAAGAATTTATCAGTAAAATCCTGAATGAACTACAGTCGATGGCAATCATTACCAACCGGCTAGAAAGCAATATTATTGAGGTCGGTACGTCCGTGCAAAACCTCAATCAAATGGTAGAAGACTTTTTAAATCAGCAACGGCGTATCAAGCGATCCTCATAGCGAACGCTAGGATAGCAAACAGCGGGCGGAAGGTAAGTAGGCGACGGTTAGCCAAGAGCGAAGACTGGCTAAAATCGAAAACTATCTGGCGAGCTGAGCTACGGCTGCACTTAAGTCAGCCGGTAGTACTGGTTTAGTCAAGTAGGCATTAGCTCCTAACTGAATAGCTTTTTGCTGATCGCTTGCCGAGGTATAGCCACTCACCACCAAGATCGGCAGCAGATTCCAAGTAGGATGGCTGCGAATCATCTTAATAATGGTAAAACCATCAATGACTGGCATCCTCAAATTGAGGATAAGCACAGCGGGCTGAAAGGCTTCTAAGCATTCCAAAATTTGTTGCCCGTTTGCGAGCGGACGAACGCTATAGCCACACTGCTCAAGGTACTCCGCAAATAAAATTCGGTTACTGTAATCGTTTTCTAAAAGGAGAACTCGGCCCAACATGAGAAAAGGCATTTTCTAGCAGGCTAGAGGGGCATTAGGCACTAGGAAGCAGTTGCTTGAATCAGGGCTCTGCAGCAGCGGCTGTGGTTATTATGAACTGAGCTATTTCATAAACATACAGGCTGAGATCACATCTGGTGTATTTATTCACATAGCGGGTTCATTCAGTTGACTCATTCAATCAATTCACACGGTCAATTCAGATAGCTAACTTACACCCATTCATTCAACTGATTAGCTTACTAACAAGAAGTGTCTTCGGTGGAATTTAGGCGCAACCCAGACTGGATAAAATCACCTATCTTGCGGATGGCGCTCTCCAAAACTTCAGGCTCATGGACAAGTGCAAAGCGCACGTAGCCTTCGCCAGATTTACCAAAGCCGCGCCCCGCCGAAAGAGCGACGCCGGTTTCTGCTACTAGCGCTGTACAAAACGCGATTGAGTCAGTTGCCCAGCCATTGGGTAAGTGCACTGGTAGCTTGGCCCAAATGTACATTGTGGCGGAGGGTTTAGGCACTGACCAGCCGATGGTTTGCAGGGCGGTAACGGCTGCATCTCGACGACTCACAAAGGTGTTGACCATGTGGACAACGCAGTCTTGAGGGCCGGTAAGCGCAGCGATTGCCCCTCTGAGAATCCCACGATACTGATTGAAGTCTACCGTCGCTTTGACCTGCCGCAGTGCCTTAATTAGGGCAGCGTTTCCGATGGCATACCCAACTCTAAAGCCACCCATATTGTAGGACTTAGAAAGGGTAAAAAATTCAATAGAAACTGATTTGCTGGGGTCAGCTTGAAGCACAGAAGGCACTGGTTCGCCCTCAAAATAGAGATCGGCGTAGGGAAAGTCGTGAACCAGCACGATGTCGTGCTGCTGACAAAAAGTAACGGCTTCGGTCAAAAAGCCCAAGGGCGCACTTGCGGTTGTAGGGTTGTGCGGATAGCTGAGTACCATCATTTTGGCCTTGGCTAATATTGCTGCTGGAATGTCAGCAAGCACGGGCAAAAAATCGTTTTTTACCAAAATCGGCATCGGGTAAATGTCACCGCCAGCAAGGTACACGCCGCCTGCGTGGGAGGGATAGCCCGGATCGAGCAGCAGGGCAACATCGCCAGGATTGAGTACGGCCAGGGGCAAATGCGCGGTGCCTTCCTGTGAGCCAATCAGCGGCAGGACTTCGGTTTCAGGATCGACCGCAAGGTCAAATTTTTCTTCGTACCACTGGGCAACGGCGACCCGAAAGTCTTTGGTGCTGTTAAATAAAGCGTAGCCGTGGGTGTCGGGGTCAGTGAGGGCGTCGGCGATCGCCCTCAAAACATGCGGCGGCGTGGGCAGATCGGAAGATCCCAGGGACAGATCGATAATCGATTTACCCATGGCTATTGCCCTAGCCTTAGCGCGATCCATATCGGCGAAAACGTTGGCTTGTAAAGGAGCAAGGCGATCAGCAATCTGCATGGATAAAGGCGTTTGGAAGGGACGCTAGAAGGTGTGCGAGGAATTGGCATCAGTAAAAAATAAGTATCCCCTACCTGAACTTAATTCCAGGCAGGGGAGCAAACAGTCAATTGAATTTAGATCCGATGAGTTTAGATCCTGATTTTACAGGCTATCCAGCTCGGATTTTAGTGCTTCTAGCTCAGCATCAACGACTGGATCGGCGGTGTCGGTGGGAGTTACGGCAGGTTCATCAGCAGCAGGCAAAGCCTCTTGAGTCGGCGCTGAGCCACTAAGCATTTGAGCCTTCAAGGCTTCTAGCTCATAGTCCACGTCGCCGCCTGATTCCAAGCTGGCAAACTGGCTTTCCAGATCAGCGCCCGCTAATTCAGCCGCTGCTTGTCCACTAGCTTCCATCATCAGCACTTTTTCTTCCATCCGCTCAAACGCGCTCATGGCGCTACCTGTGCCCAAAGAACCGACACTCTTTTGAAGCTGCTCGTTGGCTTTGGCAGCACTGGCGCGGGCTTTGAGCATGTCTTTTTTGGTTTTGGCTTCAGAAATTTTGCTTTCCAAGGCAATTAGCTGACGCTTGAGCGTATCGACTGAGCCAGATTGCTGATCGAGCTGACCTTTGAGCGCGATCGCGGTTTCGGCTTGGGTCTTTTTGCGCATGAGGGCTTCGCGGGCTAAGTCTTCATTACCTTTTTGTAGAGCCAGTTGAGCGCGCTGCTGCCAGCTAGTCGCGGCGGTTTGAGCTTTGTCAGCCTGCTGCTCGACGCGCTTTTGAGAGGCGATCGCTCTAGCAACGGCCTGCCGCATCTGCACTAGGTCTTCCTGCATATCCATGATGGCCTGATCCAAAATCTTTTCTGGATCTTCAGCGGAACTTACCGCCGCGTTGAGGTTAGAGCGCACTACCCGGCTGACGCGATCAAACAGTCCCATGTCGTTTTTTCCTCAGTTCTTCTTTAG
>JBGTIK010000400.1:0-4521 GCA_041745715.1 Phormidesmis sp. | reverse complement strand
TTTGCATCTGGCTATGGCGCAGGCAAAATCGGTGTAAGATATAGACCACTCTGGAGAGGTGGCAGAGTGGTTGAATGCGGCAGTCTCGAAAACTGTTTTAGGGTCAAACCTAACGGGGGTTCGAATCCCCCCCTCTCCGTTCTTATTATATTTAAGCGATCGCGTTACAACCGTTATGATCTAGGTAGTTAGCCAGGGCAAACGCATACTCAAGCGAGTAGCACACGGATGAGGAAGTCATTGTCCCAGCCAGCTTTGAGCCGTTTGCCTTTTTTCGAGCCTTTAGACGATTCCAGGCGAACTAGAACCCACTATTCGTATCAAAAACATCCTATATGAAGTTTACGACCGGGCAGGCTTTGGCTTTAGAATTAACTATCGAAGCCTTCTAGTGCCTGCACTCTCTGAAGAAAATTAAAAGTGGGCAGCGACTCTTTTAAATTAATCGTCCAGAAGTAGGATATTAGGGGAGCCAAAACTGTGGCAGCAGGTTCTGTGTAAGGTCCCGAATGGTTCGATTGACGGTGCGGGCCGCTTGAATGTGAGGCTCGTCTGGCACAATTGGAATAATCGGTGCTGGTTGGCCAATGCCAAATTGATGGATGACCTGGTTAGCGGCTTCTAAGCCGGTGACATAGGCTTTTTCTTGTGACCAAGAGCCGTGGAGAGTAACAATCCAATCGCCGCTCATGAAGACATTTGAAAAGCTGGTGGTGCCGGGGAGCAAATAGCGATAGCTGCCGGGAGCGAAGTGGCTGACGCCTTGACGAATGCGAATGACGCTTTGATCGATGACTTTGGCCTCACCAAAGGCTGAAAGGCAGCCTGCAAGATCGGTTTGAACCAACGGAATGATTTGCTCGTCGCTGAGGTTGAGCAGTTGATTGGCGTGGTAGTAATCGACTTCGATGACGCTGCCGGGTTCGCTATTGTATTCATCGTGCAAAGCGTTGAGATCGAAAAATGTCCAGCCGGTAGTTTCGTGAAAGCCGAAGCAGGCGTTGGAGGGCAGCGGGACGTTAATTTTGCGGTCGAACCAGAGGCGGACGGCGAGCACATCAATGCCGTTCAGGTTGCTAAGGTTGCGGAATTCGGGGCGATCGCGCAACGCCTCACTTTGCCCCACAATTTTCTTCATCCCCGTAATGCCGACCGCAAAAATCACTGCATCGGCCTCAAAAATTTCGTCCTCACAAATCACCGCATCTACAGAATTATCAGGCCCAACTCGCACGTCACTCACTCGGTGATTGGCCAAAATGCGCCCGCCTGCTTGTTCAATTTGCGCCACCCAAGGACGAAAAATCATTTCGCCTACCGTGCCGCGACACCAGCGCACGTCAAAATCTGGCTGATGTGCCAGGATGAAATAGTAGAGCATTCCCAACGCCGCAGCAGCTGAGCACTGCTCACCCGGCGCAAACAGACCTACGAGCAGCATCGGCTCAAAGGATTCTTTGTACAAACGTTCGGACACGCCATACTGCTTAAATAGCTCACGAGCACTCATGTTGTCGTAGCGCTTCCAGGCTTCGTCAGAATTATCAAAATCAACGAGCGCGTATAGCAGCGGCAGCGCTGAGAGCCGATCTATCAGGGGCAGTCGCTTGAATTGGGTATAAACGAAGGTGCCTAAGGGCGTGGGCAGATAAGGCTCACGCTGAAAAATGGGCGATTCGACTTCTAGGCCAGCCGGAGAGTATTGGGCCGAACGGGTGTAGGGAGTAAAAGGCTGAATGCCGAGTTCATCGCTTAGCGCAAAGATGTTGCGGTAGGGATACCAGAAGCCGTGAATACCAGCTTCGACGGAGCGGCCTTGGGGCGTTTGCCAGCCAGCGACCAAACCACCAGGGTAAGCGCCTGCTTCGAGTAGAGTCACTGCGTAGCCCTGCTTGGATAGGTGATAGGCGGCTCCTAAACCGGCCCAACCCGCACCGACGATGACAACTTTTTTCTGGATAGCAGGAGAACTCATGAGTTTGGGGATGAAGGGATAAATGAAGCGAAAAAAAGCCACGGAGGGTTCCGTGGCTTTTCAGTTATTGATGGCTTAACAGCTATGGGCTACTTGACGCCAATCAAAGCCGGTTCACGTTCGGGTGCGGCTGTGATTTCGCCGTCTTTATCAATATCAAAGACAACCGTATCGCCGTCTTTGAGCTGACCGGCCAAGATTACTTCGGCGAGATGATCTTCGACCAAACGAGCAATCGCGCGGCGCATCGGTCTAGCTCCATAGCGCTGATCGTAGCCTTCTTCAACCAAGCGCTCTTTAAAGGCGTCAGTGAGTTTGAATGAGAGATGGCGATCGCCTAACCGCTTACTTACCTGCTTCAGCAAAATTTCAGCAATCTCAGTCACTTCGACTTTGGTGAGCTGACGGAAGACAATGATCTCATCAATCCGGTTGATCATCTCAGGCCGGAAGAACTGCTTCATCTCTTCATTGACGAGGTTGCGAATGTTGTTGTAGCGGCTAGTTGTGCTATCGGTTTCTGATAGCTCAAAGCCGAGTCCACCGCCGCCTTTTTCAATCACCTTAGAGCCGATATTAGAGGTCATGATGATCAACGTATTTTTAAAGCTGACTTCTCGACCCTTAGAATCGGACAAGCGGCCATCATCTAGCACTTGTAGCAAAATATTAAAGACATCGGGATGAGCCTTTTCAATTTCATCCATCAAAATAACGCTGTAAGGCTTGCGGCGCACCGCTTCAGTAAGCTGGCCGCCTTCGTCGTAGCCGACAAAGCCCGGTGGCGAACCGATCAGCTTCGAGACAGTATGAGACTCCATAAATTCGGACATATCTAGCCGAATCATGGCTTCTTCTGAGCCAAAGACAGATTGAGCTAGGGCTTTGGCTAGCTCAGTTTTACCGACGCCAGTAGGGCCAGAAAACACCAAGCTGGCGATAGGGCGATCCATCCCACGCAGGCCAACACGGGCTCTACGAATGGCTTTAGACACCGCTACTACGGCTTCATTTTGGCCCACGACGCGCTCATGCAGCGTGTCTTCGAGATGCATCATCATTACCGATTCGGTTTCGGTAATGGCGTTGACCGGAACGCCCGTCCAAGAAGAGACAATATCCGCAATGTCTTCATCACTGACTTCGGGGATGCCAGTAATGACCACATCATCAGCCAAAGTTTCTTGGATTTGCTGGGTGAGTGCGGACTCGGTTTTGCGCAAGTCGGCGGCGAGATCAAAGTCCTGAAGCTGAATCGCTTCGATGATGTCTTTTTGCACTTGGCGAAGCTCACTGCGCAGTTCGCTAGCGGGGATGTTGCGCGAATAGCGCAGGCGCACTCTCGAACCGGCTTCATCAATTAAGTCAATCGCTTTGTCAGGGAGATGGCGATCCGTGATGTAGCGATCGCTCAACGTCGCTGCCGCCTCAACCGCCTCATCGGTAATGTTCAGCCGATGGAACTGCTCATAGCGACTGCGCAACCCGTACAGGATTTCAACCGTATCTTCGACGGAAGGGGGATTGATCGTCACCGGCTGAAAGCGGCGCTCTAGAGCTGCGTCTCTTTCGATATATTTACGATACTCATCCAGCGTGGTTGCGCCGATGCACTGCATTTCCCCGCGTGCCAAAGCAGGCTTAAGTAGGTTAGCCGCATCCATGCCGCCTTCCAAGGAACCTGCCCCGACGAGGGTATGAATTTCGTCAATGACTAAGATCACGTCTTCAGACTTGCGCACTTCCTCAATTACTTGCGTAATGCGCTCTTCAAAGTCGCCTCTAAAACGAGTACCAGAAACTAACAGGCCCATGTCTAAACTGATGACGCGGCGATCAATCAAGGCTTCAGGGACGTCTTGATTGACAATGCGCTGGGCGAGTCCTTCGGCGATCGCGGTTTTACCCACACCCGGCTCACCGACGAGCACCGGGTTATTTTTGGTGCGGCGACCTAAAATTTGCACCACGCGCTCAATTTCTTTGTGACGACCAATCACCGGATCGAGCTTGCCTTCAGCCGCGATCGCCGTCAGATCAGTGCCATATTCCGTCAAGACGCTGCTTTCAGACTTACGCTCAGACTTTTTGCTGCCGCCTGTGCGACCAGAAGCAACCGGCGTACTCTCGCCGATGACACGTACGAGCTGGATGCGAATTTTATCGGGATCTACGCCGAGGTTGGCAATCACTCTATAGGCCACGCTCTCAGAATTTTGAGTCAGGCTCAGCAACAAGTGCTCTGGCTCAATGTAGGGATGATCAAGCTTGCGGGCCTCTTGAAAAGCCTGCTCGAAAACCTGCTTAACCTTGGGCGTAAAGGGAATTTCGACCGGGCCGTTACCAGAGCCTCGGCCAATGATGGATTCTACTTCTGTGCGGGCATTGGCTAAGTTAATGCCGAACTCTTCGAGAACCTTAGCGGCAATGCTAGTGTTTTCTTTGATGATGCCGAGCAGCAACTGTTCGCTGCCGACGAAGTTGTGACCCAGGCGACGGGCCTCCTCTTGCGCCTGCATGATGACCGCGATCGCTGTGTTTGTAAA
>JBGTIK010000399.1:0-4613 GCA_041745715.1 Phormidesmis sp. | reverse complement strand
TGGTTCTCAATAGTTAACCTTAATTGAGAATTTTTATGACTTAGTTCATTTGAACTGCTAAGCCATGAAAGTCTTTCCAAAACAGGGCTCTATCATTAATACCTGAGTGTGACACTTCAAAGGGCGGAATGTGGGATCTAGACGGCGGCGGGCTGGAAGATGCCGGAGAGGAAGATGCCGATTTGGGCGCAGCCTTGCAAGATGCTGGCGCTGCCCCGGTGATTGCGCTAGTCAACAAGATTTTGGTCAAAGCCTTGCAAGAAGGTGTTTCCGATATTCACGTTGAACCTCAAGAGGAATTTCTACGGATTCGCTTTCGCAAGGACGGCGTTTTAAAAGAAGCCTTTCCCGAGCTGCCTAAAAAAGTTATTCCGGCAGTTTGCGCACGCTTCAAAATTATTGCTGAGCTGGATATTGCTGAGCGCCGCCTCCCTCAAGACGGCCGAATCCGCCGCGTCTTTCAAGACCGCAAAGTAGACTTTCGAGTCAGCACGCTGCCTAGCCGCTATGGCGAAAAAGTCGTACTGCGAATCCTGGATAACTCATCGACTCAGCTAGGGCTAGGAGCGCTAATTACCGATGAAGAAACGCTGCACATCGTTCAAGACATGGCTAAAAAGCCCTTTGGCCTGATCTTAGTGACGGGGCCAACCGGATCAGGTAAAACTACGACGCTGTATTCAGTGCTTTCAGAACGCAACGATCCGGGTGTCAACATCAGTACGGCTGAGGACCCAATCAAATACGCGCTGCCAGGGATTACCCAAGTGCAGGTCATTCGAGAGAAGGGCATGAACTTCGCTTCTATTTTGAGAGCCTTCTTGCGACAAGATCCCGATGTCATCTTGGTCGGTGAAACTCGTGATCCAGAAACGGCTAAAACAGCGATTGAAGCCGCTTTAACTGGGCACTTGGTACTCACCACCTTGCATACTAATGACGCCGCAGGCGCAGTCTCTAGACTCGGTGAAATGGGCGTTGAGCCCTTTCAGGTTTCTAGTTCTTTAATTGGCGTGCTGGCTCAAAGGCTCGTTCGCAGAGTTTGCGCTGAGTGCCGAATTGCTTATACACCTACGCCACAAGATCTTGCCCGCTATGGCATGACTGCTTCTGGCGACGCTGCTTTGACGTTATACAAGGCCAATACGGTTACCGCCGAAGACATCGGTCCTTTGAAAGATGCTGGTAAGCTTTGCGGCAAATGCCAAGGCGGTGGCTACAAAGGCCGTGTTGGCGTATACGAAGTAATGCGAGTCACTGAAAAAGTACAGCAGATGATTTCTGAGGGTGCGCCAACTGAACAAATCAAAGAGGCGGCTGTTGAAGACGGTATGCACACGTTGCTAGCTTACAGCTTGAACTTGGTCAAAGCAGGACATACCACTCTAGATGAAGTAGAACGCGTGACTTTTACCGATAAGGGGCTAGAAGCTGAGCTAAAAGCTAAGCGAAAAAGCGTGCTTTCTTGCAGCAATTGTGATGCCACGATGCACCACGAATGGATTGATTGTCCTTATTGCTTAACGCCGCGCTACAAGGAGTAACCTGCATTCTCTCGAATCTACTCATTTCTGTTTCACAACCATTTCTGTTTCACAACCCTATTCACACCTTAGCTATATCTTTTGGGATATCTAGATCAGACTTACACCTAGGAAAGCATTATGGAATTGATGATTGAAGACTTAATGGAAGAAGTTGTTGAGCGCGGTGGCTCTGACTTGCACCTGTCAACTGGATTGCCTCCTTACATTCGCATTAGCGGTCATTTAACACCAACCGATCATCCGCCGATGAACGCCGATCAGTGTCAGCGGCTAATTTTTAGTATGTTGAATAACTCGCAGCGTAAAATACTGGAGCAAACTTGGGAGCTAGACTGCTCTTACGGCGTTCGTGGACTCGCGCGTTTTCGAGTCAACGTGTATAAAGACAGGGGCACTTTTGCAGCTTGTTTACGGGCATTGAGTTCTAAAATTCCGAGCTTGGATGCTCTGAACTTGCCGCCAATCGTGACGGAACTATCTGAAAAGCCTAGAGGGTTAGTGTTGGTGACTGGCCCAACGGGTTCGGGTAAAACCACAACGCTCGCTTCAATGATCAATAACATCAATTTGACTAGAGCTGAGCATATTTTAACGGTAGAAGATCCGATTGAGTTTCTGTATGAGCCGATTAAGAGCTTAATTCATCAGCGGCAAGTGGGTGAAGATACGAAGAGTTTTTCTAATGCTTTAAAGGGCGCTTTGCGAGAAGATCCAGACGTTATTCTCGTTGGTGAGATGCGCGACTTGGAGACCATTTCGCTGGCGATCTCGGCAGCAGAAACAGGGCACTTGGTTTTTGGTACGCTGCATACTAGCTCGGCGGCGCAGACGGTGGATAGAATTGTCGATGTATTTCCACCTGAGCAGCATCAGCAGGTAAGGGTGCAGCTTTCTAACTCTCTAGTGGCGGTGCTGAGTCAGACCCTAGTGACCAAGGCAAACCCTAAGCCGGGTGAATTTGGTCGAGTGATGGCACAAGAAATTATGGTGATCACACCGGGTATTTCCAATATGATTCGCGAAGGCAAAACGGCTCAAATATATGGTGCGATTCAAACCGGAGGCCGATTGTCTATGCAAACGTTGGAAATGGCCTTGGCGGAGCTGTACAAAAATAAGGTGATTAGCTTTGATGCGGCGATGTCTAAAACGTCGCGTCCTGAAGAGCTACAGCGGTTAATAGGGGGATCGCCCAATGCGGCCAAAGCCGCTGCTAAAGCGGGTGGAAATCGTTAACGCCAGGCTCATTGCTGTTTTAAAAGCGTCACTGATGAATTTGAGTAGATTTATTTGAGTAGATTCATCGGTACGCTTTGGGAAGGATCGCTGCTATTGCTATGGATAGAAACTGTGTGGCTATGCCATCAAACCCTTAGCGGAACGCTAGCAAGAAGCGCTTTAAGTCATCACCTATAGAGAAATATAGAGAAAAATAATGGCTACCTACGTTGTCACTGGTCGGAGTAAGACTGGTAAACCCGTCCGTCAAAAAGTGGACGCCGCTTCGCAATTTGAAGCTCGCACTTTGATTAAAGAGCAAGGTGTGCATATTCAAGATATTAAAGAAAGCAAGGGTATGAGCTTCAGTCTGGCTGATATCCAACTGTCTATGGTGAAGGTGACGGTAAAAGACAAAGCGGTCTTTTCTCGTCAGTTTGCGGCGCTGGTGTCTTCGGGGGTGGCGCTGGTACGGGGCATTGGGATTTTGGCCGATCAGTGTCCTAATCCAAAGATGAAGGCGGCTTTGATGGGTATTAATGCTGACGTGCAGCAGGGTAATAACCTTTCGGATTCGATGAAGAAGTATCCTAAGTGCTTTGATAATTTGTATGTGAGTATGGTGCAGGCCGGGGAGGTCGGTGGGGTGCTGGATGAGGTGCTGAACCGTTTGGCGAAGCTGCTGGAAGATTTGAACCGGCTGCAAAACCAGATTAAGTCGGCGATGGCCTATCCGGTGACGGTGGGCTTTTTGGCGGTAACGATTTTTCTGGAGATGACGATATTTTTGCTGCCAATTTTTGCGGAGATTTTTGAAGATTTGGGTGCGCCGCTGCCGTTGTTTACGCGGGCACTGATGGCGATCAGTAAGCTGCTGCGAACTTGGTATTTGACGCTGGGGCTAATCGGGATCATCACTGTTTTGGTGTTTGTGTATAAGCAGTATTACAAAACGCCGGTAGGCAGAGTGACGATGGATGGCTTCTTTTTGAAGATGCCGCTGTTTGGTGATTTAGCGCAAAAGTCGGCGACGGCGAGATTTTGCCGAACGTTTGGCTCATTGTCGCGATCAGGGGTGCCGATTTTGACGGCGTTGGAAATTGTGCGCGATACGTCGGGTAATCAGGTGATTGCTAATGCGATTAATGCAGCCCAAACGCAGATTCAGTCGGGTGGAATGATTAGTATCGCGTTAGAAGAGCACGGCGTGTTTCCCGTGATGGCGATTCAGATGATCAATATTGGCGAAGAAACCGGTGAGCTGGATCAGATGCTGATGAAGGTGGCGGACTTTTACGAAGATGAGGTGGAGCAGGCGGTGAAGGCGCTAACCAGCATTATGGAGCCGATTATGATTGTGGTGCTCGGTGGAATGGTGGGGTCTATTCTAGTAGCAATGTATTTGCCGATGTTCTCGGTGATGGATCACTTGGGATAAACGTTTTGTGGGGCTGGTTGGTCGAGTTGTGGATGTTGTTAGTAAAGATCTCTTGCCTGTCATATGATCTGTTTTACCTCATAGGAGAGACCGTAAGCTTTTGCAATTCGATCATGCCTTCTTGACTCTCTGTTTTGGGGCACCACTAACCAAGCAAAGCGCACATCTAAACAAAAGGGACTTTGAGGGAGCTAGAGCCCAACTCACCAGTATCTCAGAATCTATAACGGTTAAATATCATTTCAAGCACCCATAGTTGCTCATCAGACTGCTCGTTCGACCAGACGCTTTTTAATTTGCTTCATCAGTCCAGCTTCGCCCAGGATATCCTCTGGGCTGTGACAGTCTTCAAGCAGCTCATCTAGCAGTTCATCGACGCGGTTGGGTTCTTTTTTCTGGCGCGACATGGT
>JBGTIK010000398.1:0-2501 GCA_041745715.1 Phormidesmis sp. | reverse complement strand
CAATATCAGCACCAATCGTCTTAACAGGAACTCGGCGAGAAAAATCAATCGTGTTCATTGGTAATGACCCTATAGCAAAGGACAAAAAATTAAATAGAAAAGCTGAAACGGAAAAGAACAGAATTTGTTATTTCTCCTGCTTTTTCTCAGAACAGATTGCCCGACCAAAGTAGCCAAATCACAAACAAACTTACGAGATTGTACGCAAAAATAAGGTTTTTTTTGTAAAAAGCAGACCCCGTAGCAAAACACTCAAGATCACTACCCCGTACCGTTAGTTTGAGCGCTGCACCATTTGGTTTTATCAATCATTGCAAAGCTACGCATTGATGTAGCCATCGAATGAGGGCTCATTCCAAGCATTTTCTCTATGATTGCAAAAGTTTGCATTGAGAAACCACCTCAATACCCACCAAAACCCAATGTTTTAGCTCACGCACTAAAGGTTTCACCCGGCGAACAAAAGGTTTTGCATGACAAACAAAAGGTTCAAGGGTTGAATGAAGCGATCGCCCAGGTTCTAGAAAAGTTATGCGTTCTCAATTCCTTTAGACCGGATTCTGGCCTTCGCCTTGGGAGTCGCTATCGTTGATCTAATCGCGCAACAACAGTATGATCGAATGGTGACCTGGCAAAATCGCTCGGTCAAATCAGTAACGACTCAAAACACATGCCTGAATACAACACTTCATCCCCGGTAATGGTCACAGGGGCAACGGGCTATGTCGCTGGCTGGCTAGTCAAACGGCTGCTAGAAGAAGGCTTTACAGTTCATGCCGCCGTGCGAGATCCGCATAATGCTGAAAAGCTAAGTCATTTGAATGAGCTAGCTGAGCGATCGCCCGGCCAAATTAAATACTTCCAAGCCGATTTACTCTCCCTCTGCTCTTACGCCGAAGCCATGCAGGACTGTGAGGTGGTTTTTCATACCGCTTCTCCTTTTAATCTATCGGCTGACAATCCGCAAAAAGATCTAATAGAACCCGCCCAGCTCGGCACCCGCAACGTGCTAGAAGAAGCCAATCGCACCGAGTCAGTCAAGCGAGTGGTGGTGACGAGCAGTTGCGCTGCAATCTATGGTGACAATGCAGATTTGAAAAATGTACAGGGCGATCTCTTCACTGAAGCCAACTGGAACAACAGCTCATCGCTTACCCATCAGCCCTATTCCTATTCCAAAACGCTGGCTGAGCAAGCCGCCTGGGAAATTGCCAACGCCCAAAACCGCTGGCGTTTAGTTGTTATCAATCCGTCACTGGTGCTAGGGCCAAGCCTAAATCCGGCGGCGACATCAGCCTCACTCTCGCTGATCAAACAGTTTGGCGATGGCACCATGAAGTCGGGCACTGTGGATTTGGGCATGGGCGCGGTAGATGTACGAGATGTGGCGCAAGCGCATATGGCCGCTGGGTTCGAGCCATCAGTGCAAGGGCGCTATATTGTTTCCGGGCACGATAGCAGCTTTCTTGAATTTGCACAGGTTTTGCGCGATCGCTTCGGCAACACCTACCCCATTCCCAAAACAACCATTCCCAAGTGGCTAGCTTGGCTCGTCGGCCCATTTTTAGCAAAAAACACTACGCGCAAGTATGTCAATTGCAACCTTGGCCTGCCCTTTCGTGCAGACAACCATAAGAGCATTCGAGAGCTAGGCATCCAATACCGGCCCTTAGAAACTTCTCTTAGTGAAATGTTTCAACAGATGATTGATCAAGGTGCTTTTGCGAAATAAGGTTGTGAAATAAAGCTACCAAATAAACTAAACACTTAAGGCTGAGTAGTAGCAATGCCTAGCCGAACACCGTTGACCTTACGAAGCTGATCCATTGCCGCAACCACCGTACCGTGCGGAGTAGCTTCATCCGCGCGAATGGTGACCATAATCGGTTGATTGGGCGCGATCGCACTTACGCCATCCCCTAAATCTCTCAGCGCGATCGCCTGACTATTTAAAAACAAACTCCCGTCCGGCGTAATCGTCACCGTCGCATCAATTTGATTTTCAGGGGTAGCCGTTGCCGCCTGCGGCAAATTGACCGGTAGCCCTTCGGCCTTGGTCAGATACAGCGTAGACAAGATAAAAAATGCCAAGATCGCAAAAATTACGTCGATCATCGGCAAAATATTCACGCTTAGGCTCTTAAGGTCGGTGTCTTCAGGTAAACGCATTAGGTCATTAGCTTAATACACAAACCCAGAAGCAAACAACACAACCGTCAGCACACCGACCAAAATCATCAGCGCTGTACCCGCATCCCAACTGCCTTTCCAAGAATATTTTGACTTATCAGGTTCACTCATCTTGTTAGCGCTCCACCGCAACTCAATTTTTACCAGCATAGCGCTAGTCCGCCGAGATTTCATCTGTCGTCAGGGGTGCGATCCGCCTTCTCTATATCAACGACATCTGCTGCCCCTGCTGCTCCTGCTGTTCATAGTAAAACTGCTCCACGCCCCAGCGCCGGTACATCGGCAGCTTTTGCCGGTAAGACAGTCGGCTC
>JBGTIK010000397.1:0-3809 GCA_041745715.1 Phormidesmis sp. | reverse complement strand
GGGTGAGGCTCATCCACATTGGCTGGAACTCCTCGGGTTTAATCGCTTCCAACGAGCGTAGAAACCGGCGAGATCAGCCTGCTGGATCATCACCAATGATGGTCTACTTTGGGCTGCGAGTGTTACCTTAAATTGGCCTTCTTTGAACCATGCCCTTACGGGCGCTTAGTGGTTTACTCGTTCAAGGTTGACAGAGACAGGCGCACCGACAGTAAGAATAATGTCTTCGTTTTGATGTTGAACGATTAGCTCGCTTCCTTCTTTTAACGAGTAGATCACTCGCTCATGCTGAATCTCTACCGCCAAAAGCTGCGCTCGAATAGTTAGAGAGAATCGCAGGCATTTTAGCTGTTTAGGCATCTTAGGATTGAAGGAAAGTTTACCGTGGTAATCTCGCAACCCGCCAAATCCATAAACGATTGCCATCCAGCTACCGCCCATTGAGGCGATGTGGCAACCATCTTTAGAATTACGTGACAAATCTTCCAAATCCATGATGATTGCATAGAAAGCATAAGTAGTTGCCGCTTCGATGTTACCGATTTCGGCTGCCATAATACTTTGTATGCAAACCGATAGAGAGGAGTCTCCTGTTGTTAAAGCATCGTAGTAGTCGAAGTTACGTTGCTTTTGGTCGAGAGAGAATTTGTTTCCCAGCAAAAACATGGCCAGAACCAAATCGGCTTGCTTGATGACCTGATGACGGTAAATAAACAAAGGGTGAAAGTGTAAAAGCAAGGGGTATTTGTCTTCTGGTGTATTCTCGAAGTCCCAAACTTGCTCATCTAAGAATCCGTCGTGCTGGAGGTGAATTCCTAACTTTTCGTCGAAGGGAATATACATTCGATCTGCTGCCCGCTGCCAATCTGCTATTTCTGAAATTTCTAAGTGAGTTTTGGCAGCTAAACTCTGAAATTGATTTAGCCGTTTCTCCTGTAAATTCTTCAGTGTCGAGGCTGCATAGCGTAGATTTTCCTGAGCCATAACATTGGTATACAGATTGTTGTTAACAACGGTGTTGTACTCGTCGGGCCCAGTGACACTGTGGATGCAGAATTGACCATTTTCCCGTTCAGAGAAAAAGCCCAAGTCGTACCATAGGCGAGCTGTCTCTATGAGCATTTCTGCGCCCTCTTTATAGAGAAAATCCTGATCGCCCGTGATTTCTACGTACTTTTTAAGGCCAAAAATGATGTCAGCGTTAATATGGTATTGAGCGGTGCCTGCTGCGTAGTAAGCGGAGGCTTCTTCGCCGTTGATCGTGCGCCAAGGGAAAAGAGCCCCGGCCTGACTAACCGCTTTTGCTCGCTCGCGAGCTTTATCAATGAGGCTATACCGAAATCTCACCAGATTTTGAGCGAGCCTTGGATTGGTGTAGATCAAAAAAGGAAGGACATAAATTTCGGTATCCCAAAAGTAATGCCCCTCGTACCCTTGACCGGTCAACCCTTTGGCGGGTAGCCCTAGTCCATCAGTTCGGCTCGTTGCTTGAAGGACGTGGAATAGGCTGAATCGAATGGCCTGCTGAACCGATTCAACCTGATGGGTGACATCCGACTCTGCTTCAATTTGAACATCGCTACGGGCCCAAAAGTCATCTAAATACTCTCGCTGGCTGACTAAGAGATCTTGAAATCCTTTGTCTACAGCTCGATTGAGCGATCGCTGCGCCCGAGTACAAAGCTCCTTCGTCGAAGAACGCTGGGAGGTATGATAAGTCATATACTTGGTGAGCTGAATAGGCAAGCCTGCTTCAGCATCAATGGAAAAAACAACTTCGCCACTGTCTGCCATGCATTCACTGCTAGTAGAGACGGCGCACTGGCTATTAAAGCTGTGATCAATGCCAGAGGCTAAGGTGAACTCACTGCTACGGGTTCTATGAGCCAGAATGACCCGACAATCTTCAGCAGTGCAGACACGAGGAAGCAGCACTCTTCTGGCAAATTCTTTGGTTTGGCGCGGATCGTCATAGTTTGCTGATCGGCTATTTTCTGATCCATGCGGCTCGTAGTGAATTTTCGAGACAATTTCTATAGGCGCGTCGGCATTGATGGCGGTGACTTCATAAGAGATTGCGGCTAGGTGACGATGCTTAAAGGAAACGAGTCTCTTGGATTTAATCGAAATTTGTTTTCCAGCAGGCGTTTCCCAGATGATTTCACGATTCAGCACGCCGGATTGCATGTCGAGCGATCGCTCATAGCTCAGCAAATTAGCTGTAGGCAGGTGAAAGGCTTCATCATCCACATATAGCTTGATAATGGTGCTATCTGGTATATGCAGCATGGTCTGGCCTGTTTTGGCAAAACCATACGCTTCCTCGGGATAGACGATAGGCCAGGATTCGTAAAATCCATTGATAAAAGTGCCGTTATGATGCACTGGATCACCTTCTTCAAAGCAGCCTCGCATTCCTAAATAGCCGTTGCTCAATGCATAAAGCGTTTCCATTTGACCCAAAAAACGGGGGTAGTATTGCTTTTCTATCAGTTGCCAGGGGCAGCAGGGATAGGTATATTGAGGCAAATTGACAGGTTCACGGTGAAGCATAATCTTTGGTTTTGTCAGGGTTATTTTTAGGTATGAAAATGTCAACAGATCAGGTGTTTTCAGGGCAACAACTCACTGAGGTCGTTTACAACGATATCTGCACCATTTTCCTTTAAAGTAGCTGCGTTTCCCCCATGAATCACTCCAACTACTAACTTAAAATTACCTTTTCGCCCTGCCTGAACGCCCGCAATCGCATCTTCAATCACCACGCTGCGCTCAGCGCCAACCCCCAACTGTTCAGCAGCGCTAAGAAACGTATCAGGTTCCGGCTTACCGGCCAAGTGAAGTTGCTCGGCGAGTCTTCCATCCATAATGCAATCGAATAAAGACGTAATGTTTGCAGCTTCTAGCACCTTTTTGCAGTTGCGACTAGATGAAACAACAGCGGTTTTAAAGCCCTGGTTACGGAGGTGCTGAACTAAAGCAATGGCTCCTGCATAGGCTTCAATGCCCTCTGCACTTAAAATCTCGTCAAAATAGCTGTCTTTGCGATTGCCTAGCGCTTGGACGGTAATCTCTTCTGAAGAAGACTTTTCATGCTCATGAGGCAGATAGATTTTGCGAGATGCTAAGAAACTTTCTACACCCTCATAACGGGGTTTACCATCGACATACGGCGGGTAATCGCTCTCGATGCTGAAGGGTTGAAAAGGGGTGCCTGTGTCTTTGGCGTGCTGCTTCAAGAAATTATCAAACAAGCGTTTCCAACAGGCTGCGTGAATTTCGGCAGTCGGGGTTAGCACACCATCTAAATCAAAAAGGGCAGCATCATATTCAGCCGCTGAAATAGTCAAATTCATAGCAATACTTTCCTGTAGAAATAAATTCAAAATCCGTTGATTTACCCCCTGTCAACGGTAGGCAGTTGAATGCCTTTAAGAGGTCAATCTCAGTAGACCTCTTGCATAATAGGATTCATGGTAGCCTCGTAGGCTTTAGTTTACTGTTTCCCTCACAGACAGATGAACTACGAAGCCAGCCAAGCCCTCAATCATCGCCAGTTTAAGCGTCGATTCGGTGTCCAGAGAGGCTCGGTGCAAAACGAGGTAACACTTATTATGCCAATTTCACTCATGTTTCCCTTCCCACTGGATTGTCTCGGGTGACCTAGAGCCACGATACTCAAGGCTTGTCATCACCGCTTACGCGAGTCCAATCCATGAGTCCAGCTTCCTCAGTTGCCGCTACCTTACGCCCCGAGACTCGACAGCAGATAGCAATTGAGGCGCTGGCCAAGTCCAAACCCATCAGTC
>JBGTIK010000396.1:0-18290 GCA_041745715.1 Phormidesmis sp. | reverse complement strand
GCTAACGAAGCCTGAATGCTTTCGTAATGCTCAATCAGCTCCTCTAAGGTGCGATTGTACTTACGACACAGTTGTTTGAGCTGGCGCATTCGCTGATCGATATCTTCTAACCGGTCAGGATCGGTTTCAATGCTTTCGCCGTAGGTATTGATTTGACGACCGGCTTCTTGCACGTGAGCGAGGGCATCGCTGACCATCTCTAGAATAGGATTTACGGCGGGATCAAAGCGCAGCATGTCGAGGAGCACATTTTCGGCTTGACCTAGCATGTCGGCAACCGCTTCACCCTGATCGCTTTCATACAGGGTTTGATACACCTGATAGCTTTGCTGCTGCAACTCAACGCTGTGGCTCAGACGCTGGTGCTCTACTTGCAGGTTTTCTAGCTCGTCTGGATCGCCTAGTTCAGCGTCGCCTAGCTCTTTGCTTTGAAATTGAAACATATCGAGCTGCTCGGTGCGCTGCTGCTCGGCTCGGCGGCGGGCCTCTAAGCTATTTTTGGCGGTACTGGCAGCTTCGTAATCAATCGCGACTTGGGCGCGCTGCTTAAGTAGGGCTTCATCGCCAAAGCCATCCAGCCAGTCACGCTGAAGATCCGCCGATCCAAGCTGAAGGGTTTGACCTTGAGCAGTGATTTCAATCAGCAGATGGCGCAATTCTTCCATCTGAGGTTTGTTGACAGTGACTCCGTTGAGCTGTGAACGACTGCGCACGGAACTTTTACCCGCTCCAGCAGTCAGCTCCCGGCGGCAGATGAAGGCATCGCCTTTGAGCGGAATGTCGTATGCCTTAAGCCAGTTGGCAACCCGCGAGTCTTTGCTGGCGCTAATGTCAAAAGCGGCTTCGACTGAGGCTTTGTCGGTGCCGGTTCTTACCCACCGACTGGTGGCTTTCCCCCCTAGCACCGCATCAATAGCATCTAAGATAATGGACTTACCGGCACCGGTTTCCCCTGTCAGAACGTTGAGTCCTGGCTTTAGAGCTAGCTCTAGATGATCAATCAGTGCAAAATTCTCGATTTTCAAAGAAGATAGCATAGCCTACATCGCCTTTGGGATTGGCAGATTGTGGGTTGACAGTTGGGATGGCGGTGAAGGCATAGGGGGATAGAACCAGAGTTTGTACTGAAAATTGTACTGTTTTTGGAATGCCAGTTGAGAAGCCGGTTAAGAAGTCAGTGGAGAATCAGTCTTTCTGTCGTTTGAGACAGGAGCTGACTAAAAATGTTCTGATACAATCTTGATACAATAATTTACAAATCGTTTTTCGACGGTGGTTTTAATCTATCAAATGATTTGCTTCAAATCTTTGCTCTGTTGATGAGTTGAGTGAGTTGTCTGCAAAAGTAAACAGCTTTTGCAGACCGCTAAGATTCTTGGTTTAGAGCTTATTGTACCGTTGCGCACTTAATTCCAAACCGCGTATAGCGCCCAGACGACACCATTATTTTGAAGACTTTTTATGAGTGCAGTTTCTCCCGATTTATCTAAGCGTCACGAGCATGAGGCGGTTTCGGTGGTGGCGGTCAGTGTAGATCTGCCTGAAGCGGGTGGGCCTCAGGTTTCTCGCACTGACGCGCGAACCAGCGATCGCACTCAGGTAGCTGTGCCTCAGTCATTGGAAGATATTTTGGTGTATGACCCTGAGGCGATCGCTGCCTACTATCGCCGTCGCCCCTTCCAGATTCTATTTCGCCTGATCGCCATTTTTTGGATTGCGCTGACTTATGTCTTGGGTTTGCTATTAGATAAGCTCACGGGCCGCCAAAAAATCAACGAAAAAAAGCGAGCTGAAGGCTTACGGGTGATGCTCACTAAGCTGGGGCCTGCCTACATCAAGGTAGGTCAGGCGCTTTCGACTCGTCCCGATCTGGTATCGCCAGCGATGATGGCTGAAATGGTCAAGCTGCAAGATCAGCTGCCCCCTTTTTCCAATGAAATTGCCATGCGCTTTATTCAAGAAGAGATTGGTCAGCCGCCTGAAGGCGTTTATGAGTATTTATCTGAGTCACCGATTGCAGCGGCTTCTTTGGGGCAGGTGTACAGAGGTCGGCTCAAAACGGGTGAAGAGGTCGCGGTCAAGGTGCAGCGTCCTGGCTTAGCGGATCAAATTACCAAAGACATCTACATTATTCGAGTGCTAGCAGGCTGGGCAAAGCGCAACATCAAGCAAATTCGCAGCGATCTAGTCAGCATTGTCGATGAATTCGGGACGCGAATTTTTGAAGAAATGGACTATACCCATGAGGGTGAAAATGCGCAGCGCTTTGCGAAGCTGTACGGCTATTTGCCTGAGATTCTAATTCCTGGTATCTACACGCAGTACACCGGGCGGCGGGTGCTGACGATGGAGTGGATTGAAGGCATCAAGCTGACTGAACTTGATGAGCTTAAGCGACGCGGCATCAATCCGACGCATGTGATTGAGGTCGGTGTGCAGTGTTCTTTGCGGCAGCTTTTGGAGCACGGATTTTTTCATGCCGATCCACATCCCGGAAATCTGCTGGTAACACCTGATGGCAAGCTGGCTTATTTGGATTTTGGGATGATGTGCCAAGTAGAGCCCTATCAGCGCTACGGCTTGATTGAGGCGATTGTGCATATGGTGAATCGCGACTTTGAAGCGCTGGCTCAAGACTATGTAAATTTGGAGTTTTTGACATCGGAGACAGATTTAAGCCCCATTATTCCTGCTCTGGCAGGCGTTTTTAATAACGCTCTGGGCGCGAGTGTGGCTGAAATGAATTTGAAGAGCATCACCGATGAATTTTCAGCGCTGATGTATGAGTATCCGTTTCGCGTACCGGCTTACTATGCGCTGATTATTCGTTCATTGGTGACGCTAGACGGGATTGCGATTACCGTTGATCCAAACTTTAAGGTGTTGAGTAAGGCGTATCCTTATGTGGCTCGGCGGCTGCTGACCGATCCGGCTCCTCAGCTCAGATCGTCATTGCAGGCGCTGCTTTTCCAGGACGGTAGCTTCCGCTGGAACCGACTAGAGAATTTGCTCAAGAATGCTAAAGACAGCGATAACTATGACCTTAATCAGGTGCTGAATCAGACGCTGGAGTTTTTGTTTTCGGAGCGAGGGGAGTTTTTGCGCGATCGCATTGCCGATGAACTTGCCAAAGAACTCGATAAAGCTGGCTACAGCCTCATTCAGCGAGTTGCGCGGGCTTTGCGTTTACAAGCTTTTGACGCTGATCCGCTAACTACCCCGATTAGTATGACGGCGCAGCCCGGTACTAGCAGCTGGGAGCAGGCCGTGCGAATTCTGGGCATTTTGCGCAACACCAAAGGGCTAGATGCGTCAACGGTGGCCGCTTTTGTCCCGCAGCTAATTACTAAACCAGAAGCTCGCGATATTGGGCGACGAGTTGTTAATGGGGTCGTGCAAAGAGCTGTAGCGCGTCTCATTCGTGAGTTTTTGGTGACTGAACCGGTCACCCCGATCCCAGTTTTGCCTCCGGCTCGGGCGGCTTAATTCAGGTCAGATCGGCTGCTTGCTGGCTATGAGGTTTCGGCTATGGAATTTCGCTGGTATCGCAAATCAGATATGGCGACATCTATACTCTGTAATCAAGGATCCTCTACTGGCGTTCATCCTGAGATCAATCATAGAGCTTGATCGCGGTTCCACGTCAATATTATTACTGAGTGAGCCGCGATCGCAGCCTTTGAGTATTTTTACGGGTATTTTTTGCTGACCAAAGTTTTATAGTCATTTGCTGACGAGTCAGTGAATTCAACTAAGCCGATAGCTATATAATCATCCTGAAGTCCTTGCCAAGACAGCGGTAAAGTTGATTAGGCATGGGGTTAATGATCGTTGACGATGATCGCTGAGAATCTTTTGGATCAAAAGCCAGCGCCCTTCTCAACTGAATGCGGCAATGCCTTCAGTCAGGTTTCAACTAAATTTCAATCGAAAGTGTGTGTGTGGCTTATGTTTAAGACGTCTTTTGGGGAGACCCTGAGTGAAATTTGGGTCAAGCTGCTGTTTAATGTTGTTGCCGTCCCGTTTAGTGTATTGCTGGTTGTCTTAATTACTCATCAAGTGCTGTCAGTACGGCAGTATTCTGAAAAGGTGGAACTCTCTAATTCTGACAAAGCGGGCAAGGTGAGTCACGAAACCCTTTTCTAGCTTTTTGCTTAACTGCTTTCCTTTTCCTTGATTGCTTTAAGGAAGGCTCAGCAAATCGGCGATAGTCTAACGGGCAGCTGCGCTTGCAGCGCCTGAATCAACCGGGCGGCTTGATAGTCGTAAAGCTCAATGTCCATCGCGGCGGGAATTTGCTCAATAAATTGACGCGCTTGCTCAGGGTTGCAGTTTGTGAGTTGAGTAAAGCGCTCAATAATACGTTGGCTATCGACAGCAGATGGCCGGGTATCGGCGGCGATTCGCCAGTGGCGGGGTGGTGTTTTTTCACCGCGCTCAATGCGACGCAGACCGTTAATGGAAGATAGTAGAAACAGGCGATCGCCCGGTAGCAGCCGCTGTTCATCAGTCGGTAGCAAAACGGTGCAAATTTTCCCTGACTTGTCTTTAGTTTCGCGCAAAATTGGCACTACGCCATAGCCATAGGCAACTTGGGCAATTTGCTTGTGAACGAGGGTATCGCCTGTCTGCACACTGTACTCGGTGATTAAAATAGTTTGACCGCTGAGGCGAAAGAGCCCCAAGATATTTTCACCAAAAGCTGCGCCTGCAAAGGCTTCGGCTGAAAGGGCGTAAGGGCAAAAGGTCTGCGCTTGGGGGATCATGGCAGTCAGGTTATCGCTGAAGCTTTGGCTGCGAGTGCGCACGACGGGCAAAAAGGGGCGATCGCTCATCAAAGTTTTTTCAGTCGCCAGCAGCGCAACTTCTAAATTGAGCATTTGATCATCGGTAACGGCGATAACGCTCTTGGCCGTTGCGAGGTTTGCGGCAGTTAGTTCTTCCAGCACATTGCCAATGAGCAAGGGCACTTGAGGGAATAGCGCCTGCGAACGAGGCTGAGCATCAATCGCGACCAGCGGCTGGTTTAAGTCCACCAATAGGCTGGTGACTTTACGCCCAATGCGGCCCAAGCCTACGACGACAATGTGATTGCTGCGCGGAATGCGCGGTCGCTTTTGTAAAAAATCAAAGCGGGAGCTGAGCAGCCGCTCGGCCACTAATCCGAAAACGCCCAGCACGACTAAAATGCTGGCAAGCGTAATCATCAAGCACACCAGTAGCACCCATCCCGGCGTCACCGGATCGTTAAAGCCGCCAAAGACATCGCCATAGCCGCCCAAGAGCAAAATTGCGCCCAGCGTAATGGCTTTTACCCAGGCCAATCCAGGCACCGTTGCCTTGAGCAAAAGCGCGCCTGCAATCCAAAGAATGATGGCAGTTAAAAGCGCGACCCCAACGACTCGTTCAATCGATTCTTCGGAAGATTTGCGCAGCTTTTTGAGCCGCTGCTGCCAGTCGTTGGTGCGGATGTCATCAATGAACTGAGCGACGATGAAAAACGGATTTTTGGGTCTTTGAATCGATTCTGAGGGCTGATCGATTTCGATGTAAGCAACGCGATCGCCTGCTGTAACTCGCACATGCGGCTGCCAGCGATGAAAAACTGAAGAAGCTGTCGTGGCCCAGCCCAGTGGCTGCGGTGGATTTTCAACTGGGTTGAGATCGAGCAATCGGAATCGGGGCTGGTGGAGCTGTTGCATGGGCTGCTGGTCAAATCGCGTTTCACCGGCTTGTACAAACCGCTCACTCACTCGGAAGCGGTGACGACCCACATTAAAAACGCTGACGGTATCATCACCGAGTCCGGCCAAAGCAAAGCTCATCGCGGGCAGCTCAGTCGCATCGAGGGCGACAAACTTACCGAGCTGACGGGCCAGTAGAGCATTAAGGCTGTGGCGAGAAGATCGCAGAATAATTTGAATGTTGGGATTGAGCCGACGAGCGGCGATCGCACATTCGACATTGGTGCTTTCATTGCTCGTGACAATTAAGATCGCCCGACTGTTTTCAATACCAGCGGCTTTGAGCACTGTTTCTCGGCGGCAGTCGCCAAGTACAGGCGGCACCGCTAGCTGATCGGCTAAATTATCAATTTCCCAATTGCGAATGGGCTGCTGATCAATCGCGGTAATGTGTACCTCAAACGGGTCGTAGTCAAACTTTTTGAGATTAATCACAATTTGCTGACCCAAGCTGCCTAATCCGCACACGACAAAATTGTCTTGGTGGGCCTCTGGAAACCGCGTTTCCGCGTGGGGCATCAGGGTCTGTGGGCCTGTGAGAATTTTGTTGTTAGGCATAAAGGCTCTTTATCGTAAAGGTTAGCTTCGCAAAAACGGTTTTATTGAAAGTTTTATGAGAAGAGTTTATGGAGGCGGCTTCGTAGAATAATACAGAGTCAATTAATCTTTTTCCTTAAGTGATGGCTATGGGCGCTTTTTGCACTATCGAATGGGTAGACGATCATCTGCGACTGCTAGATCAGCGGCAGCTACCGCAGACAATCACCTACTGTGACTATCGCGATTACAGCGCTATAGCTGAAGCCATTCAAACAATGGTCGTGCGGGGTGCACCAGTCATTGGCCTTACCGCAGCTTACGGAATTGCTGTTGCTGCGCAGCGCTCTACTGCGACGACTGCAGAAGACTTGATGGCTGACTTACAAACAGCGGCTGAGTGTTTGATGCGATCGCGCCCTACCGCCGTCAACCTGTCTTGGGCCGTCAACCATCTGCTCACAGTTGCTGCTGATCAAACCCAAGTTGGCAACAGCCCCGACTCGATTCGGCAGGCGCTGCTAGCCGAGGCCAAAGTCATGCAGGCCGCTGACTCAGCGATCTGCAAACAGCTTGGCGCTCATGCTCAAGCGCTGATTCCGAGTCAGGCTAATGTTATTCATCACTGCAATACCGGCGCATTAGTGGCCTCAGACTATGGCACCGCGCTTGGGATTGTGCGGGTTGCGCATGAGCAGGGCAAGCAGCTGCACGTCTTTTTGGATGAAACTCGGCCTCGGCTTCAGGGTGCGAGCCTGTCTGCTTTTGAGCTTAAAACCTACGGCATTCCGCACACGGTGATCGTTGATGGAGCCTCTGGCCATGTGATGAGCACGCGGAAAATAGACGCTTGTTTGGTGGGGTGCGATCGCGTCGCTGCCAACGGCGATGTCGCCAACAAAATCGGCACCTACAACCTAGCCATCGTCGCAAAAGCCCACAACGTCCCGTTTTACGTCGCCTGCCCCACCAGCACCCTCGACATGACCCTAGCCAGTGGTGATGAAATCGACATTGAAGAACGCGCCGCCACCGAAATCACCGAAGTCAAAGGCCAGCAGCTCACTCCTGATAATACTCCTGTATTCAACCCCGCCTTCGACATCACCCCGGCTGACTACATCAGTGCGATCATCACCGAAAAAGGCATCATTTATCCGCCCTACACCGAAAACTTAAAGCAGTTGATGGGCTGACAAATCATGGATTGTATGGGTAGTCTGCTAAATTGTCTGCTAACTGTTACTAATTAATGTTGGTGCAACAACGCCGATAAAAATTAATGTTCTCATTTCTTATACATCTATTAAGGAGAAAGCCATGTTAAACGAGGCAGCTATAGAACAGCGCTTGGTAACTCTTGAACCGACATTCCGCACTTCCAATTGGCACATTGGGTATTTAAACGAAGCAATAATAATCACAGCCATTTTTTCTAGCATGGTTCTCACTAGTTAACCTTAATTGAGAATTTTTATGACTTAGTTCATTTGAACTGTTAAGCCATGAAAGTCTTTCCAAAACAGGGCTCTATCATTAATACCTGAGTGTGACACTTCAAAGGGCGGAATGTGGGCTTGAACAGACAGTTTCTGACCTTCAACTCAAGTTTCAAAGCAAGTCTTCCGAACACTGGCTAGAAATGCTCATTGGGTCAATTTCAGATGAGGTGGCTTTTCTCGAAGCCATAGAATACGGTCGTGCCTTTCGTCAATCTGATAAGCCTGATGATGAGGATAACAAATAATTGTGAAGTACCTGCTCGACACTGACCACATCAGTTTTCTACAGCGGCGCTCAGGTTCAGGATTTACTCGTTTAGTGTCTCGGATAGGGCAGCACTCCTCTGCTGATTTTGCGTTGTCGATTATCAGTTTTCATGAGCAGGTGCTTGGCGCTCATACCTTTATCAATCGCGCTCGAACGGATGCTGATATGATTCGGGGATATGCTCTGCTGCTAGAAGTTCTTCAAGGCTTCACGAGCGCTCCTGTTTTACCGTTTGATACTGGCGTGGTTGCAGTCTTTGCCAATCGGCGAAGCCAAGGGGTTCGTGTATCTACAATGGATTTGAGAATTGCAGCAATTGCCATTTCTCGTAATTTAGTATTGCTGACCCGAAATATTGGTGATTTCAGCAAGGTTAAAGGTTTGGTCATGGAGGATTGGACGGTGTAGGCCGGTGACACTCAGGTTCTAGTTAGGTTTGTAGCGCGGATAGGCACTCATCAACTGGCGGACTTGCTCGGCGTGGTATGAGCTGCGGGTGAGCGGTGAAGAAACGACCTGTAAAAAACCGAGTTCGTCTCCGGCAGCGCGCCATGCTTCAAATTGAGCGGGGGTGACAAAGGTGTGAACGTCAAGATGCTTGGAGCTGGGCTGTAAGTATTGGCCAATGGTGATAATGTCGCAGGCGATGGCCCGCAGATCACCGAGGACTTGGCGCACTTCGCCATCAGTTTCGCCGAGGCCCACCATAATGCCGGATTTGGTGTAAGTCCAGGGGGCGATTGCCTTCGCTCTTTCTAATAATTCTAAGCTCCGCGCATAGTTCCCTTGCGGTCGCGTTTTGCGATACAGCCGAGGCACGGTTTCGGTATTGTGATTGAGTACTTCCGGCTGGCCTTGTAGCAACAGAGTTTCTAGCGCCTGCCAATTGCCGCACAGATCGGGAATCAGCACCTCAATCGTGGTTTTGGGGGACAGCTTACGGATTTCTTCAATGCAGCGGATAAACTGACTCGCGCCGCCGTCGGGCAGATCGTCACGATTGACTGAGGTAATCACCACATGGTTGAGCTTCATCCGGCGGACGGCTTCAGCCAAGTGCACAGGCTCTAGCGGATCGAGGGCCTGGGGCTTTTTTTCAAAGTCGATGTCGCAGTAGGGGCAGGCGCGCGTGCAGGCAGGCCCCATGATTAAAAAGGTGGCTGTGCCTGCATTGAAACATTCTCCAATGTTGGGGCAAGAGGCTTCTTCGCAGACGGTGTTTAGGCCCAGATCTTGCAAAATGCCTTTGACATTGCCGACCCGCTCCCACTGGGGCGCTTTGACCCGTAACCATTCTGGCTTGACTACCACGCTGTTATTGCCTCTTTTGTAACCTGATATAACCTTAGGCGGTTGCTGCCGCCCACGCCTGATTTTAACAAGGCAGGTAGAAAAAGATTCATTAAGAATGCACTAGGATAGTGACAGGCAATCGCTCAGGAGCTAAACCCTATGCTGAGGCTGCCGCCGTTGGCTCGTTGCTTTGTGGCCCTTTGTTTTAGCTCGGCGGTGATGCTAGCTGTCGTTGAGTGGCGCGATCCGTTTCCTGAGCAGGTTTCTGATCAGGTGGTGACGGGTGCGATCGCTGCCGACATCCTCTCAACCAAGGCGTCATCAACACCGCTTGAGAAAACGCCTAGCTCCGCAACTTCTAGGTGGCCTCACCTACCTGACTGGATATCGGGCAGATCTCACGACCCGCAACCCGCCTTGCCTGCCAAATCTTCTGTGCAGCTAGTGCTCTCACTCAGCTCACGCACCCTCGAAATGCGCAGCCCCGATGAAGCGCCCGTCACCTACAAAGTTGCCATTGGCCAAGATGATTGGCAAACACCAGCGGGTGATTTTAAGGTGACTCACAAGCTCGAAAATCCGGCTTGGCAGCATCCCATCATCCACGAAACCATTGAACCCGGCCCAGATAATCCCTTGGGCACTCGCTGGATTGGCTTTTGGAGTAATGGCCAAGCAGAAATTGGCTTTCATGGCACTAATCAAGAAGAGCTGATTGGTGAAGCCGTCTCTCACGGCTGTGTGCGGATGCGCAATCAAGATATTGAAGCGCTGTACCAGCAAGTAGAGGTCGGTACCTCTGTGCAGGTCATTCCGTAAGGCGCACAAAGTAGTCGGGTAAAAATTTGGATGAAATTTACACAAAAAACGATTGCCTAGCTAATCTAAGCAATCGTTACGTTTGTTCAGTGAATGGTCAATTTACGGGCATTGACCGAGCCTGATGCCATTACGCGGCTGTAGGCTGCTGCTCAAAATCGTGAGCGTAGTCTTTGAGCAATTTGTTGACTTGACCTAACAAACCGCCCGCTTCGTTGCGCTGAATTTCTTTGCGCTCTGGGAAGAACTCGGGCTGGTTGAGGCTGCGGCCTACGGATTCAGCCACCTGCTGAGAAATCAGGTCAGATAGCTCAGCGCGGGCTTTCTCTCTCTGATAGCTAGCGCCTTCTTCAGTGGTGGCGTACAGCGGCGGCAGGCGGTTAAGTGCGTAGGCAGCAACATCGCCCAAATCGAGCGTCACTTCACTGGCAGCTTCGACTTCTGCTACTTGAGAAATGGCCTCTGAGAGCACGAGTTCTTCCATGACGTTAATAAATTGCTTGCGAGGCACGGCGACGACTTCACCCGTGAGCAAAGATCCCATGAGCCGATCTAGAGCCATGTATTCGTCGATTGACAGTTCGGAAGCATTGTCACAAATGCGGCCAACTTCTGCTTCCATTCCAGGGGTGAGATAGCCGTCTTGTAATGCCTGTTCAACAATTTTCTCAATGCTACTCATGCTGGCACAACGCTCCGTTTGATGGTTCCGCTAAGGGTCTAAAGAAAGATACTCAATGAAAGTAAATTGACATGGATAAATTATCCACAAGGGATGAGTTCTGTTGTCAGTATGCCCCTACTCCACGCCGTCATATCGCCAAGGCACCGGATCGACGGATAAGGCATTGACGAATAGGCCCCAATGCAAGTTTGGCCCGGTGGCAAAGCCGGTAGAGCCCATGTAGCCAATCAGCTGACCGGCCTCAACCATGTCGCCTTCGTTGACCGCAAAGCCGGAGAGATGAATCATCACACTGGTAACGCCTTGGCCGTGATCAATGCCGATGGTATTGCCATTGAGTACAAAGCCATCAGCGACGCGGCCAACGACAGCAATTCGGCCAGCGGCTGGGGCATAAATCGGCGAACCATTGCCTGCTGCGTAGTCTACGCCGCGATGGTAGTAGTCTTGAGCAAACACGCCATTGTAATAGCGGCGGTTGCCATAGTTAGAGCTGACGTAGCCGCTGCTGGGTTTGGTCAGGGGGCCGTTCCAGTAGCGGGTGGGGGTGCGTAGGGCACGCAGTTCATCTAGCCGGTTGAATTCGTAGTCGGTGCCTTCGAGGTCGGCGCGGCCTGGAGAAAGGGTGATGTATTGGGTGTTGAAGGTGCGATCGCTGATGTTTACCGCCATATTGTTATTGCCTTCAGGCCCGCTAATTTGCAGCGTCATTCGGCCTGGGCGAGTGTTAGGACTAGTCGGCACGAGCGCGCGGTAGCGATTGTTGGAGAGCGCAAAGCTGGGGTAGGAGGTGCCATCGACGGTGACGCTCGGCGCTTCGGCGCTTGTGTCGCTTTGGATCACGACTGAAAGGGTGTCGCCCAGCGTAGGCTGGCTAGGAGAGATTTGCACCTGGTAGGCTTGAGCAGGCGTGGCTAATACACTCCACATCACAATCGCGGTGGCGACGGCAGGCAGCATTAACCAGCGCGATTTGATGCGCTGGCGCAATTGAAGCAATAGCGGAGCAAAGAAAGATTTCATCGGCATAAACAATAGACATTATCGGCAATAAGAGGGCAAAAATGCTCTCAAAGCCTTGTGCAGCAAGCACTTTGGGCGATTTTTAAATGATCGCTGAAACCCTTATGTAGCAAGGGCTTCCACTATTGCCGATTAAGTCTAATAATAACAGCGTTAGAAGAGACTTTTAGAGCAGTTCTTTAGAGACATTTCTTTCAAGCCCTTTCCTGAAAATTCTCTAATAAGAGTAAATAGCCCTGTACGCAAGGGTTTTGACAAGTTTTTATCAGCATAGACCATACCACTCTCAGTCGCTGCTTGCCGGTCAAGGCGATGACGGTTAATGATCGTCGCCGCAGAAAAAATGAGCCCAAAAACAGCGCCCCTCTAGCTGAAAAGTCGCTATAAGGGCGCTGTTTGAAGAAACTTAAAGAAATAACCTGTCGAAGATCTATTGAAAGCTAGTGGCTAGTTTTGATGTAGGCAATCGCTGCGCGCATCAATATTGTGCTTTGGCCTTGATCATCTCTGACGCAGATGGCGTTAGCATCTTGCCAGCCGACTGCGCCGACTAGGGTGTCGCCTGTGGTGACTTTGACTTCTACCGTTTTTTTATCGCGGATCAGGGTTTGGACTTGGCGAATGCTGGGAAGTTCGAGATCGAAGCTGTTGGAGGACATGGGTTTGTAGGTGGGAGTTGGGATAAGGGAGTTGGGATTGAGAGGGCCTTTGGTAATTAAGTTGCCCGCACACGTTCGGCTGCGCTCAGCCTCTGAAGGGAATTGGAGCGGTAGAATGCACAGAGTGATATGGACAGGATTTTTTTATGACGACGCTTTCATTCAGCAAGTATCACGGGTTAGGCAATGATTTTGTGCTGGTGGATAATCGCGCCAGTGAATCGCCTTTAATCACGCCTGAGCAGGCGGTGGTGGTGTGCGATCGCAATTTCGGCATCGGTGCAGACGGGGTAATTTTTGTCCTCAGCGCCCCCAAAGGCAAACAGGACATCGACTACACCATGCGGATTTATAACTCCGATGGCTCTGAGCCGGAGATGTGTGGCAATGGCATTCGCTGTTTGGCCAAGTTTATTAATAGTTTGGAAGCAAAAGACGGTGCAGCGCCTGAATTGCCGCATACCTATCGCATTCACACCTTAGCAGGCATAATTCGCCCTGAGCTAAAAGCCGATGGACAGGTAACAGTAGATATGGGTGAGCCGGTGCTATTGGCTCCAGAGATTCCGACGACGCTGGCCGCAGCCGGGGAAAAGGCAATTGACAAAACTCTGCAAGTAGGTGGCAAAGCCTACCAGGTAAGCTGTGTGAGTATGGGCAACCCTCACTGCATTACGTTTGTTGAGGATGTCGAGGCTGTACCTCTCGCTGAAATTGGGCCACTGTTTGAGCATCATGAAGCGTTTCCGGCGCGGATTAATACTGAGTTTGTAGAAGTGGTGCGACCTGATTATCTGAAGATGCGGGTGTGGGAAAGAGGCGCCGGGGCGACCTTGGCTTGCGGTACGGGAGCTTGCGCTCTGCTAGTGGCGGCGGTGCTAAATGGGAAGAGCGATCGCCAAGCGACGGTAGAGCTGCCTGGGGGCAATTTAGAAATCGTGTGGGCGGCGAATAACCGAGTCTTTATGACCGGGCCAGCGGCGCTAGTATTTGCGGGCGACGTATTTGTCAATGCGGCGGGGCGCTAAGGGCTGTGTTGTTTGTGCTGACCAACGATGATGGGATTGATGCGCCGGGAATTCGAGCTTTGCACTCAGCGCTACCAGAGACCGATACAAAGGTGATTGTCGCGCCTGATGCACCTCATTCTGGCTGTAGCCATCAGATGAATCGCGGCGGGGTGATTACGATTGCAGCGCGCCAAACGGATGAATATGCAATTGGCGGCACGCCTGCTGACTGTAGTCGGGTGGCAATTAGCCATTTGTATCCGCAGGCAGACTGGGTGCTATCGGGAATTAATGCGGGCGGCAATATGGGGGCAGATATTCACCTATCGGGGACAGTAGCCGCGGTGCGCGAGGCGGCACTTTTGCGTAAGCCAGGAATTGCCATTTCTCAATATAAATATCGCAATCAGCCGTTTGACTGGGCGCGGGCAACTCGACTGACGGCGCGGGTGCTGCCGCAGCTCATGGCCAAGGGCGTATTGCCGGGGCAGTTTTGGAATGTGAATTTACCGGCACCACCGCTAGATGGCTCCGTAGATGATGATCCTGAGATTGTGTTTTGTGAGGGCTGTACTCAGCCGCTACCGGTCGAATTTGCGGTTGATGAAGGCGGTTTTCGGTATGTGGGGGCGTATGACACTCGCCTACGCGATCCGGGTCGGGACGTGGATGTATGCCTGAGTGGGCGAATTAGTGCTGTTAGTATTCGTCTATGGTAAAAGTTGGGGTGAAAGGACGCACGGCCCCCGTGTTTATACTCACACAAGCTTTATACAGGTGAAGATGAAAAGGGTTTATTGTGCGTAATAATACGGCTTTGGGTTTTTTGTAGATAGCTTATGGGAAGGGCTGTGACATTGTGACATTGCGTAGTAATATGGCTTTTCGTTATTGATAAAACTTTATTCGTGGCGACTTTTTACTCTTGAACTATGGTTCAGCTCAATACTGGCTTTACGCTTTTCTTCAGCCTGCTGGTGGAAGCGATTCCCTTTTTACTAATCGGCGTGGCGTTTTCTAGCCTGCTGCTGTTTTTTGTGGATGAGCGCAAGCTGGTGGGTGTACTGCCCAAAAATGCTTTTCTAGGGGCGCTGGCTGGCAGTCTAATTGGGCTGATGTTTCCGGTGTGCGAGTGCGGGAATGTGCCGGTGGCGAGGCGGCTTTTGATTCAGGGTGCGCCGACGGCGGTGTCGGTGGGCTTTTTGCTGGCTGCTCCAACGATTAACCCCGTGGTGTTTTGGGCGACGTGGGTAGCGTTTCGCGGGCAGCCCGAAATTGTATTTATGCGGGTGGGCTTTACGCTACTGATTGCGACGACAGTGGGCTGGGTGTTTAGCCGTCAGGGTGATATTGGCCCATTTTTGCAGCCGTCGGTGGCGCGCAGCCGGTTTCGCGATCGCACGCCCGAAATCACTGCCTCATCAGCTGCATCCTTATCAAATACGCCGTCACTTTTGCAGGGCGGCACGTTTATTCAAGGTGCTGACGGCACTGCGGCCTTGCGGCTAGATACGCCGATGGCACAGCGGCTAGTAGCCAATCCGGCGGCGGCACAGCCAGTCAGCAATCGGCTGTTGCTGACGTTAGAGAATATGGTGCGAGAGCTGCGGGAATTGGGAGCGGTGCTGGTGCTGGGGAGTGCGATCGCGGCCATCGTTCAAGTCGCTGTCCCGCGCGAACTCATTTTGAGCTTGGGTCAGGGCATGGTGTCGTCTATCTTGGCGATGATGGTGCTAGCGGCGGTAGTATCCATTTGCTCAACAGTGGATTCATTTTTTGCCCTGTCATTTGCGGCTACGTTCACGAGCGGATCGCTGCTGGCCTTTTTAATTTTTGGCCCAATGATCGATCTGAAAAATATCGGCCTGCTGCTGACTGTGTTTAAAGGTAGGGCGGTATTTTATTTGTTTGCGCTGGCAGCGATGATGAGCTTTGGCCTATCGCTGTTTGTAAACTTGTATATTGGCTGATTCTTTATGCGTTCCTCTAAAGCTCCCTCGGCACGTTCGTCGGCACGGCTTGCTAAGCGACTACCTTGGCGAGACATTTTAGATGTCTTGGCGCTCGGAGCCTGGAGCGCGATGCTATTTCGCTATTGGGTTACCGGCAAAATTTCGCTGCTGCTGCATCCTGACTACGCTTGGCTGTCTCATTTGGCGGCGATCGTGCTGCTGCTGCTGGTGCTATTTACCCTGTATAAAATACGGGTAGACAAAGTTTGGGTAGCTCGATCCAATCAGCCAGTGACCCAAGCGGCTAGTGACGCTCGAAAAGAGTCTGGCCACATGACGCTACTGCCATCGAATTTGAGCAGCGCGGTGCTGCTAGGCGTCGCGATATTTGGTTTGATTTATACTCCACGGGCGTTTGCGAGTGAGACGGCGATGCAGCGAGGCATTTCTGAAACGCTGACGCTGACTCGCGCTCAGCCTCGACGCTTTGTGCGGGCAGTAGCTTCAGAGAAGCGTACGATTATCGACTGGATTCGGCTGGTGAATGTGTATCCAGAACCTGATGCCTATGAGGATGAGCCGGTTGAGGTGACGGGATTTGTGATTCATCCGGAAGGGTGGTCAGCAGACTATTTGATGATTTCGCGGTTTGTGCTTACCTGCTGCGCGGCTGATGCCTATCCTGTGGGCATACCGGTTGTGCTGAATGGCAGCGGGTCAAGTAGCGGCGAATTGGGTGGACGCGAGTTGTATCCGGTGGATGGCTGGTTGAAAATCACTGGCAAAATGACGACAAGAACGCTGGATGATCGTCGGCAGGTGGCGATTATCCCTATTCAAATCACTCCCATTGAAGAACCCAAAAATCCTTATGAGTATTAGGTCTCAACGGACGAAGTTTGACGCAATGCAACCGCTAGATCGCGCTGCTTGGGCGGTGATGGGACTGCTGGCGGTGATGATTGCAGCGATGCTGCTGCTAGGCTCTCAGGCGCTGCCGAGCGTGCGCAACTTTTCTTGGCAGGATCAGGCGGTGTCGGCTGAAGATGTGGCCTTTATGCTGACCTTTACGCAGCCGGTTGAGCCGCAGAGCGTGGAGCAAAACCTCGTGATTGAGCCTGCGCTAGCCGGTAAGTTTAGCTGGGCTGGGCGGCGGATGGCCTACACCCTAGCGGTGCCTGCGCCCTATGGCGAAAGCTATACACTCTCTTTGGCCAAAGCCAATGCCCTGAGTGGACGGTCGGGGTTTGAGCCTTTTCAGGCAGATTTTCGGACGCGCGATCGCATCTTTGCTTACATCGGTGCAGAAGGGGCTGACCAGGGGCGGCTGATTATGTTTAATCTTACCCGTAAAAAGAAGACGATTCTGACGCCTGAAGGGCAGCGGGTGCTGAACTTTAAGCCGTATCCTGAGCGCGATCGCATTCTCTTTTCAGCGATTGATACGACAAAAAAGACCGAGGGGTTGGCGATCGCTAGCCTCTACACCGTATCGACCGGCTTAGATGAAACCGCCGCACCCGCCAAATGGAAATTCTGGCAGCAAGCGACAAAACCGCTAGCAGCGGGTACTACCCAGCTCGTATTGGATAACAAAAACTATCAAAACCTAAAGTTTGACCTCTCTGCCGATGGCCAAATAGTTGTCGTGCAGCGAGTCAGCAACCAAAATCCAGCCGACTTTGGTCCTTGGGTGATCCGTGCAGGCGAAGCGCCGCGCCCGCTCAAAACCGAGCCCGGTGGCGACTTTACGATTGCCCCAGACAGCCAGTCACTGCTGCTTCAGCAAGGCCAAGGAACTGCGGTCATCGCCCTAGTTCCGGATGCTGCGCCAGCCGCCGAACCCACGGCCCAGGCTTCAGAAGCGCTATTGGATTTTTTGCCAGAGTATGGCCTGACGCTAGATGTGGCCAGCGATGGCAGTGCCGCAGCGCTAGTGAATTTTAACCAGGACGATCCGGCTAAACAATACACCCAATCGCTGTTTTGGGTATCGAGTGCGGGCGTCGAAAAGCAGCTATTAGAGACCAATGGCTCGATTTTGAGCGCACAATTTAGCGACAACAATCAGCTTTTATATTGCTTGGTCAATCGGCTAGTCGAAGGGCCAGGGCTCAGCGCAAATGCCGCACAGACTTCATCGCCGGATACTGAACCCAATTCTGAAGAAGGTATAGCCACAGATTCGGCGGGAGCCGCAGAACCTGAAAATAGCGGCAGCAGTGAATTAGATCTCGGCGATCAGCCGTATCAAGTCGTTCCCTATCTGAGCGTGATTAACGTCAAAACAGGCCAAGAGCAGAAGCTGCTAGAAATGCCGCCTCAGCCTGAAATTACCATGAGCCCCTCACCTGACGGGATTGCTATTTTGTTTGATGAAACGCTAGTGCTCGATTCGCAAAGCTCAGGTTCATCCTTCTCAGGCGCTACCGATCGGCTTTGGCTTCTGCCTTTGTTTAGCACAGAGGCAGAACGTATGAACGAGCAACCCATTCCATTGCCGCCAGCCCAGCTAGAAGTAGCAGGCCGCCATCCTATCTGGTTACCTTAATTTTGAGTGATTTAACCCACATTCCGCCCTTTGAAGTGTCACACTCAGGTATTAATGATAGAGCCCTGTTTTGGAAAGACTTTCATGGCTTAGCAGTTCAAATGAACTAAGGGAGCCGCAAATGAATAAGATACCGATTAGATAGGCACAATCGTCACATCCCATTTAGGCAGGGTTTCAGAACGTAGCCATTGTTCAGAGAAGGGCTTCAATTCATCAGCAGAGAGCTTGACCCCTTTGGGATAGA
>JBGTIK010000395.1:0-16307 GCA_041745715.1 Phormidesmis sp. | reverse complement strand
GTCCCAACGTTTCGATTACCCAACGATGGCGACAATGCATTTACCCATCGGCAGTGGTTCGATTGAGAGTTTGATCCGACAAGTCGTCAATCTCAGGCTCAAAGGAAATGGCAAGTTTTGGTTGCCTCAGAAAGCTGAAATAATTCTCCATGGTCGATGCCAATGGGCCGCTGGGCACTGGCCTGACTTTGCTGACTCAACCCTGACCGCTGGCCTCTCCTGACCTCATCCCACAATTCTGCATTGCTCCCAGGAGAACATTCCAAGGCGGACATCCGCTTGAACACTAGCGGGAAAGGATTTTGGAGCCCTTTCCAACTCCCCCGAGCGACTTCGAGTCGCGCGTCTAACTATTTCTTAGAGGGAAAGATTCCACCTAATCACCCCATAAGGCAGGTTAGGTGGAAATAATTCAGCCTAATTACCCGGTACAGATAGATAGGGGGAAGTTTGTCTACATATTCACCCTATCATGGAAAATTTCAGTGTAGCCATCCCTGCTGTGAGAGGCAGTATCGTTGAGCCTTTATGTACGATTACTCATTTACCGTTACTTTGCTGGGTGATCGCCTCCATACAAAAAGTCGGTTCCCATCACCCCAGCATTGGTGCTTGTGATTGCGTGATTATGCTATTTGATGTCTGTTGTAAATGGCAACTGCATGTAGGCATTGTTCGGATCGTTTAGCCGCTGTAGCAGCGTTAGCTCTTGGCGCAGCTTAAGCAATTCATCAGTCAGCGGATCTTGGTGCCACGGCAGTTGGCTGACAATGCCCGTGCTAAAAATACTCTCGAATAGCTGCTCTTCTAGAGAAGGCATCTGCGGAAATTCATTAACGGCGTATTGATCTAATTTGGCGGTTTTGGCGGCTAGAGCTATAGCGTCTTCTAACCCTCCTAATTGATCCACTAAGTTAGCGGCGATCGCATCTTCACCCGTCCAAACCCGCCCTTGCGCGACTTGATTCACCCGCGCTTTCGGCAGCTTGCGACCGTCGGCAACAATCGTCGTAAAGCGATCATAGAGATTATCGACATAGCTCTGCTGAATTTTTAGCTCTGCTGCTGTTTGTGGTCTCGCATTGGTTTCCATATCAGCAAACTTCGCGGTTTTAACCACATCCCAGGTAATGCCATTGTTGTTGGCAATCTCTTGAAAATTGAGCAACAGTCCAAATACGCCAATGGAGCCGGTAATCGTGGTCGGTGAAGCCAAAATCTTGGCTCCCGGCGCAGCGATCATATATCCACCAGAGGCGGCATAGTCTCCCATTGAGATGATCAGCGGCTTGGCAGCGGCGAGCTTTTTGACCTCATCGGCAATCATTTCAGAGGCCACCGCGCTACCGCCGGGACTGTTCACCCGCAGCACCACCGCTTTAATATCTTTGTCTTTACGAATTTCTCTGAGCGTAGAGGTTAGCCCGTCAGAGGTAATTGAACCCGGCGAAACGTTGCCATCGCCCATGACAATTTCACCTTCGGAGTAGATGATGGCAACGCTGTCTTTGGTTGAGTCGCGATCACTTTTCACCTTTTGAGCGTAATCAACTAGCGCAATCTGCGGAAAATCTTCTTCATCGCCGCGCAAGCCAATTTCATCGTCGGCCTCGACCTTTTCATCGACAACACCGCTCAGCTTTCTCAGCTCGGTGAGCACATCATCATAAAAGCCGACTTGATCAATCAGCCCCGAAGACAGTGCCTGATCGGGTTCAATGATGGCCACTTCATCCGCTAATTTTTGGATTTGGGGGGCGGTGATGTCGCGATCGCTGGCGACCGTCTGCAAAAAGTCTTTCCACAAATCGCCGATTAAAGCTGCGGTCTGTTGCTTTTCTTCGGGGCTGCTCTGCGATCGCACAAACGGCTCTATCGCCGACTTATAACGCCCCACTCGCAGCACTTGCACGCCCACGCCATACTTTTCTAGCGCGTTGCCCAAAAACTGGGTTTCGGCTCTAAAGCCATTGATTTCCATCGTGCCGACCGGCGCTAGCACAAGGTTGGTCGCCACCGAAGTGAGGTAGTAGCTCGACTCATCAAAGCTAGTGTCATAGGCCCAGATCGGTTTGCCTGATGCTTTAAAATCGCTGAGCGCTTGACGCACTTCTTTAAGCGTTGCTAGCTCTTCTCGCGGCGCTCCTTTGAGATAAATACCTGAAACTTTGTCATCTTTTGCGGCGGCGGCGATCGCTTCCAACGCACTATACAGCGACACCGACGGCCCGCTGCCATACACACTCAGCAGCGTCCCTGCCTGCGGCGGCACCCCATCGACAATATCGGTTTCCAAATCAAATACCAGCACCGACTTGTCTTCTAGCCCAATTTCTGTCTCAGCGCTGTTGGATGAAAGCAGCACGCTAACTAGGCCAAAAGCTCCCAAACCCAGCAACAGCAGCAGCGTAAATAGGCCCACAATAGTACCCACAGCACTCGCCGCCGCAATTTTCAAGAAGTTTCGCATCGATTCAATTTTTCCGGCTTCTCCGGCCTGCTTGGGTTAATTGAATTGTAAATGAATAGTTAGAGTGATCGCACATCAGAACGCCGAATTCATCCGCCCATACAAATCATTCGCTAAACCTCCTGCTAAAAATTGCCTAAATCACCGGACACAGCACCCCCGGCTGCCGCAAAGCCACCAAATCCTGGCAACCTGTGCAAAATAGCACCGTCACTAGCTCCGCAATCAGCGCCTCACACAGCTCATCTAAGGCCGCCACCGACTGACTCGCCGCCTGCAAAAACGGCAGCGCCATCCCCGCCAAATTAGCCCCTAACGCTAAAGTCTTGGCGGCATCTAAGCCATTGCGCAAACCGCCCGAAGCAATCAGCGGCGCGTCTAGCTGCGGCAAGGCTCGAATTTGAGTAATGCACTCAGCCGTCGAAATCCCCCAATCGGCAAACGTATTACCCAACCGCCTTTGCTTGGGATCTTTGGCCCGCTCACTTTCGACCCTAGCCCAAGAGGTGCCCCCCGCGCCCGCCACATCAATCGCCGCTACCCCAATATCAAGCAGTCGCTGCGCCATCACCCCCGAAACCCCATTGCCGACCTCTTTCGCCACAATCGGCACCGGCAGCACCTGCACCAGCTGCTCAATCTTGCGCAAGAGCCCCTTAAAGTTCACATCACCTTCAGTTTGCACCGCCTCCTGTAGGGGATTCAAATGCAAAATCAGCGCATCCGCTTCCAGGTCATCCACCGCCTTTTGACACTGACTCAAGCCATAGTCATAGTTCAACTGCACCGCTCCCAAATTCGCTAGCAGCAAAGCATCTGGCGCATACTGCCGCACTGAAAACGTCCCAGCCAATTCACTATTTTCAATCGCCACCCGTTGCGAACCCACCCCCATCGCCAAGCCATAGCGCTGAGCGGCTTGAGCTAACCGCTGATTGATCACCCTAGCCTGCTCAGTGCCACCCGTCATCGAAGAAATTAGCAGCGGCGTTCTCACCGCCTTGCCCAAAAACGTCGTCGCCAGCTCAATCTCTGCTCGATTCAGCTCTGGCAAACAGCAATGCGTAAACCGATAGCGCTCTAGTCCATTCGTAATCCGATGACTCTGCACATCTTCTTCCAAACAAACCCGCAGATGATCCGCTTTCCGGCTCTGCGTCAAAAGGCTCTGGGACGATAGGTCGAGCTGCGATAGGCTAGGGTTCGCTGAGCTTGAAGTCGATGAGCTTGAAGTCGATGAGCGGTGGGTTGATAAGGTCAAAACAGGGTTCTCTCACGCACGGACGTCATTAAAAGTATTCCTAAGCTACCCCAACCGAGCTATTCCCTCAGCCGCAAATGCACATATCGTAAGGAATTGCTTGCCCTTCCTCAGGTTTGCGTCAGCTCCACGCCATCGCGCTCATCTACGCCTGATACAAACACTCGCACCGTCTCATCACTGGCCGTCGGCAGCACCTTACCGACAAAATCGGGATGTACTGGCACCTGCCGATGCCCTCTATCTATCAGCACAGCGAGGCGAATGGTATCAGGTCGTCCGTAGTCATGAACAGCATTCAGGGCGGCTCTAACCGTGCGTCCGCTGTAGATCACATCATCGACAAGCACCACCGTTTTACCCGCGAGATCAAAAGGGATTTCGGTTTTGGCAGGGGTGCGCACCCCAATTTTGTCGAGGTCGTCGCGATAAAAAGTAATGTCTAGCGCGCCTGTCGGGATCGCAATGTTTTCGAGACGCTGAATGTGACCTGCTAAAGTGTGCGCTAAGGGCACGCCTCGGGTGTAAATGCCCAGCAAAACCAGCTTATCTAAGCGGTCGGTACGCTCAATAATTTCGGAGGCAAGGCGGTTAAGGGTGCGACGAATCTCATCGGCAGATAGGATACTAACAATTTTTTGAACCATTGGATTTGAGCCTAGCTGTAGACAATTGGGGCCGAGAAAAAGCGGGAAAACAGCTATTATGGCTTCAAAATTTGTCGCTTGCGCAAATCTAAAAAACCTTTCTTTAAAGGCGTTGGCTAAAGTTTTAAATAGGTTGGCTAGCGCAAACTTAACTGATTGCTCAATAGCAGGGCTACAGCGCCCAAAGCTACGCCCCATAGAAAGCTCCAGCGGGTGATTTGGAAAGCTTGTTTGATGACAGCTGGCGTGATGGCTCTGGTGTCGTCTGCTAGATAGGGCTTGATTTTGAGCTGACCGCGATACTGATTGGCTCCCCCCAGTTGAACCCCAAGCGCGGCGGCATAGGCGCATTCACTCCAGCCTGCATTGGGGCTTGGATCGGCGGCGGCATCGCGGCGGCATAGGCGCAGCACACGGCGAGGTTGAGCGGAGATCAAGGCGATCGCTAGCACACTCAACCGACAAGGCACCCAAGTCAGAGCATCTTCTAACCGAGCGCTGGCCCAACCCAAATGAGTATACGGCGCTTCCCGGTAGCCAACCATCGAGTCGAGGGTACTAGCGGCTTTGTAAGCGATCGCCACACTCACGCCCACTCCAATGCTAAATCCAGAACCACCCCAAATCGCCGCCAAAACAGCCCCAAAAATGAAATAAAACAAAGGAGCCAAAACACCATCAATCGCATTTTCGCTCACCGTTTCTAGTACGGCGCGGTTGATTTCTGCCGCCGTTAGCTGCTGCGTGTCACGGCCAACATACCTCGCTAGCCGCGCTCTCGCCAGCGATAGATCGCCCGTAGTCAAAGGCTCCATCACCTCTTCAGCAGCCCGCCGTAAGCTGCGCCCAGCAAAACAGCTCGCCAACAGTATTACCGCCGCTAGCCACTGCAACCCCGGCCAAACCCATCCCAATCCGGCCAAAACCGTCCAAGTCAGCAGCCCGCTGCCGCCCACTAGCAGCGTTGCTAAACCGACGCCTGCTACCCTCATCCACGTTGGCTTCAGCTCCACCCACCACTGACTGTTGCAATAGGCGCTAATGACTTTACCCATCGCCTGCACAGGATGCGGCCAGCCCCAGGGATCGCCGACGACAAAATCGAGCGCAGCGGCGGCTATGAGCACGGTAATCGCGCTAGGGACAGACTCAAAAAAAATAGACTTAAAAGATATAAACTCAAACCACAAAACTAGCTCCTTCCCCTTGAGCGGCTTGCCAGCTTCGGGCATCGTAATACAGATCTTCTAACGTAATGCTGTAAAAGGCTTCTTTGAGTTTTTGGTGCAGCCTTTGCCACAGCATCGAGGTCACCCAGTCTTCAGCCTGCTCGGAGGCCAGTGGATCTAGCGCAATGGCCAGCGTGCTAGCCGATTCGCCGACGGCTTCTAAAATTTGGCCCAAAGAAATTTGCGGGAGGGGTTTGGCCAGCTGATAGCCGCCGTGAGCGCCGCGCACTGAGCTAACGAGGTGCGATCGCCGCAGATCAATCAAAAGCTTTTCTAAATAAGGCGCAGGCAAGTGCTGACGCTGAGCGATCGCGCTGACTGAAGAGACGGTTCCGGCTGGCTGCAAACTGAGATCTAAGAGGGCTTTGACGCTGTAGTGTCCGCGAGTAGTGAGCTTCATAAATCAAGGGTTTGTTCGTATTTCAAACATAACTCTTCCGCTTTAAATTTAGATCTAAAGTTAGCTCTAAAAGATTCCGAAATAATTCAGGCGGTGTAGCAAAAAAGCTAGGATACTTTGTGCTTAACGATGTCAATAAAACGGGCGCTTTTCATTCGCGTCGTGAGCATTCTTTATAGGCTGTTTACTCTAGTTTAGAATTATGCTTTCATAATACAATCCATAACTTAATGGTAAGTCTTTATACCTCTAGAATGAGGGTATATATCTAAGTCATGAGAACCCTATCAGGAAAATGAGTATTCCTATAGTTCTTCCCACGAGCGCTTTTAGGTTCATTTATAAACACCCCCTTAACACCTTTTCTATATGCACTTTGTCAGTCTAGCGAGTCGAGTGAATGGTTAACGATTCTAGTATCGATGCCCTCACGGGTAAGGCGCTGCTTAAAAAGGTAAAAGAGCTAGAGCACTTAAGCAGAGAAGAAAAGGCCAAGACCTGCGGATACTACACCGTTACGAAAAAAGGTGTCATCCGCGTCAATATGATGAAATTTCTCAATGCGCTAGTCGAGGCCGACGGCATTCAAATTGACAGTACCCAAAGTGGGAATGGTCGAGGCGGTCGCAGTGCTAGCTATCGAATTACGGTGCAGTCAAATGGCAACCTGTTGATTGGCTCTGCCTACACTAAGCAAATGGGCCTTCAGCCCGGTGATGAGTTTGAGATTTCTTTAGGGCGTAAGCACATTCGCCTAACTCAGCTTGGCAGCAGTGATGAAAGCCAAGAAGAAGAGTAGTTACGGTTATATACAAGAACTCGCTAAAAGCAGCCAGAGACAACGAATAAAAAAATAATAGTTTCCTTATCCGACTGCACTGCGAGTGGCCGGATTTTGTGTTTTTGAGCGATATTTCTTCGCAGTTTAGATGATACGGTATAGCCAAATCTAATCATATTTACCGTCATTTGACTATGAGTTTGCCGATTGTCTTAGAAATTGCTATCGGACTAATTTTTATATATTTAACCCTGAGCTTGATAGCCAGTGAAATTCAAGAGATTTTGAGTGCGCTGTTTCAATGGCGCGCCGAGCATCTCAAGCGCTCCATTCAGCAGCTATTGGCCGGAGGGACAGCGAAAGAGGCTAGCAGCCGGGCAGGTAATTTTGTCGATAGCCTTTATGCGAGTCCGCTGATTGCGGATCTTAACTATGAAGCGCAAGGTCGCTTTGCCGGGGCGTTTAGAAGCCTGGCTCATATTGCTGGGTCGCTGTACAGAACTCTGACCTTTGGCCGAAATGTGTTTGGTAACCAAACCAGCGGGCCATCTTATATTCCGGCGGAGGCCTTTGCCACTAGCCTGATTGAGCGGCTAAAGCTGGCAGATTTTCAATGGCTTTTGGGGCGATCGCGCTTCAACGAATTTATCACTGCTGAGGTCAGCCTGCCGCTGCACAATATGGTCAGTGAGCTTAGGGCCCGCTGCCAAGATGAAGATTTGCTATTGGCTGAAATGACTCACTTCGACCAATCGCTCGCTCAGGTTTCAAGCGATCTAAGCGCCCGTCGCCTGACGATTGAAACCGCACTGAACCAAGTGGCTAGCCTGTTACAGACTTTTGAAATGCAGGCTTCTGAAACGATCGCTGAAGCGAGTTCAGCGAACAAAGTCGGTTCCGAGCAAGTACCCAATGTCGCGATTGATCGCTCTTTTATCAGCCGAGTAGGCTACTTACGCAGCGCCTTAGGTACCGGTTCAGGCACGGGTTCAGACCTCGCTACTACCCCTCAAACGGCTGTACTGATCGCTCGAATTCAGCCCAGCTTAGGCGATTTGGCAGCCTTACTCGACCCTAATAGCCCGACCTATGCTGAATTAGTGGCTTTAGCCCAGCGCGAAGGCGGCGCTATTTGGCAAGCCCTTGAAACCCTGCAACAAGAGGCCATTCCCCCCAGCTTACTCGCTAGCCTAGCGACCTTGAGCCATAGAGCCGAAGCGCGCATTCGAGCCGCAGGCAAAACCACTGAAACTGAATTGCAGCAGCTCCAAATCGAAGTTGAAACTTGGTTTAATCACGGCATGGAAAGAGCCAGCGGTGTCTATCGCCGCAATGTCAAAGGCGTCGGGCTAATGATTGGGTTAGCAATAGCTTTTACCGTCAATGCCGACACGTTTTATATGTTTCAGCGACTGAGCACCGATTCGGCCATTCGCAGCAGCATTGTTCAAACCGCTGAGCGCATTGAAATTCAAGGAATTACTAACCCTCAGCAGCTATCCGAAGATCTCTCTATTGAGGATATTTCTGATCGGGTCGGCGGCGATTTGCGCTCTATTGGCAGCGCTGTAGAAGATGTTTTGGCCGAGTATCCGCTGCCGATTGGCCGCACGGAGGCAGTAATCGCCGCGCAAAAAGCCGCCGAAGCCAACTGGCCAGTGCCCTTTATTCCGCTGCGGGTTTTGGGCTGGATGATTACGGCTATAGCCCTATCAATGGGCGCTAGCTTTTGGTTTGATCTGCTGCGCAAGGTGATGTCAGTGCGGGCCTCCGGTGATCGGCCAAAATCCTAAGGAGCCAGCGTCCATCGCCCCACATCCTCACCCAATCGCTGGATCTAACGGCCTCACCGCTCCACTTCTCGCAACCACACGATAAATACGGTTCCTGGGCCAAAAGCAGCCTGGTCGAGGCGGCTAGAGGCTAACATCGCACTCGGCGTCCAAGGGGTGTGCCTAGCAGGGCTAATGACTTCAATCGATCCCCGCATGTCTTGAACTAGGGCTTGAGCGATCGCGAGTCCTAGGCCAGTGCCTGGAATCTCTCCTTGGCTCTGCACCCCCCGATAGTTACGCTCAAACAGCCGCGCCAAATCATCCAGCGGAATCCCTGGCCCCGTATCGCCGACCACAATGCCCTGATAGTGAGCGTCATTATCAGCCTGATGATTGGTCTGACTACTGCCCTGACTACTGGCCCGACTCACCCCCGTTTGCACCCAAACTTGAGCCCCGACTGGACAATACTTCACTGCATTGTCGACTAGATTACTAATCACCTCGCCCAACGCTTCTGCTTCACCCCACACCAGAGGCGTATCCGCCGCTACGCCCGCATGTAAATCAACGCCCTTTTCTTTCGCCACAATGTCAGCGACCGCCAAAATCGGCTCCACAATTTCTGGAATGTACTGAGCCGATAAGCTCAGCGTATGACCGAGCGAATCAGACCCTGGCAAATTTGAGCTTAGCAAGTCAGCCTTCTGCCTAGAGCGACCGGCTAATACTGCCTGCGGCGCTGGCAGCAAAGGCATCAACCGCTCTTCGCCCTGCCAACCGGCATCGCCAACCGCCACCGCTTCGTCAAAATGAGTCACCAGCTCTCTTAAGCGCTTACTCTCTCTGACAATGCCCGTAGCCACAGGCCGGTTCGTATCTTCAGGCTCTAGTCGCTTCACCAGCAGTTGAGAAAACGTTGAAACCGCCGTTAGCGGATTGCGAAACTGATGCAGCAAATTATGAAACACTTCCGATTGGCGGCTTTGCAAGCCTTGCTTATGCGCTAGCTGCGCTTGCAGCCACTGATTGCGTCGCTCTAGCACACAGCCTGCCGCCAATGATTCAGCTACCGCCTCAATATGCAGTCGCTCCCCAGGTTCCCAACCGCGAATCGGTGCTGCCGCTGTCGCTAGGCTTTTGACACTCACCAACAGCCCCACCACCACTTCCGAATACACTAAGGGCACGACCAACTGCTGCTCAGGATGCAGCCGATCAGGCCATTGAAATTCGGCGCTGGTTTCGTCAGATGAAGCAAACGTGGATCTCGTAGGATAAGACGCTTCTACATCAAAACGAGATGAATCAAGCGTTCCAGGCAATAATGCTAGCGGGCTGACACTTGCCCACGAAGTTGCCCGCGCAAAATTTTCAATCCAGCTATCGACCGGTTCTGGATAGCTCACAACGGGTACAAAGTCTGGCTGCTCGTTCGGCTGTGTTTTGGGTTCAACAAATCGATTGCCTCGATAATTGGCCCGCTGGTCGTCTGGCCTTGCACTCGGACGGTGCACCGGCGTGACATCTGCTAAGTAGAGCGCAACTGAAGAGCCCACAATAGTCTGACTCAGCAGCTTGAGCTGAGTCAGACAAAGCGAGATAAATTCAGGACTAGCGATCGCGTTCATAATCCGGTAACAAGGCAATCAAATGTAAAGTTTCTGACGAGTTTTTTATTTTTATTCCCAAACTTCTACAAGCACAAAAATTAGTAAAACGCACATAGTGCACTCAGTGTCTATGGTTCAAGGATCTAGCAGAAACTCAAGAGTGCTTTTGAACTAGCTTGAAATTTTAAGTTGCACCTGCTATATTTTGCAAGGTCTAGGCTCTTTTGTAGCGAACGTTACATTGAGCTAGTCGATTCAGCCTAGCGGCACGACGTCGTGAGATAAATTGAGATAAAAAGAGGTAGGAAATTTGGCACGAAGACGCAAGCGCAAGAGCCGCCGTCGTTTAGAAGGGCGTCGCATTCTAGAAGCAGTCCCTCAATTTAGCATTGAGAGCGGGGAAGAAAAACCCGTAACCGCCGCGCGTAACTACATTCACTCAGAGGGTATTTGCCCCCCGGCACTGCTGCTCGTTAAGCGTAATGAGCATACCACCGACCGTTACTTCTGGGCTGAGAAAGGTCTGTTCGGCGCACAATACGTAGAAGAAAATCACTTCCTCTTTCCCAGTCTTCGCCTACTCATGACTGAAGAAGAAGAAGAAGAGCTAGTAGTTTCTAACTAGCGCTACTAAGCGTGTTTTATTCAAGAAATCACTCCAAAGCAAAGACAATTCTAAAAATTGGGAAGGCACTGAGTCGTCAGGTCTTCCTATTTTTTTATTTTATTTTTTAGGGCTCTCGCTTTTCTAAGCCCGCCCATGCCTTAATCTCAGGCTGAGAAAACGCATTGTACAAATCAGCAATTTCATCGCGATGGCCCTGAATACTCATTTGAGACAAAAACCCTTCAGAGTAGACTAAATCGATTTCGGTAACCGGATCTGTTTTGGGGCCTGCTTGAATAGATTCGATGGGTTCAATTTTGATGACGACGGTTTCAGGGCGGCTGGACTGACGCCAGTAAAATACCCCCGCCAACGGAGAGGCCAGCACTAAACCAAATAAAACGCTTCCCCAGGTCGGAAAAAGCGTCACCATAATCAACCCTAAACAGCCAAAGCCGACGGCTGCTAGCCCTGATAGAAAAACCGCCATAAAAACGCTGGGACTGACCATGCCAACCAACCTAGTTTGCTGGGTTTGCTGGGCCGAAGTCGCTAGGGCTGGCGAACTTGGGTTGGGTGAGGTAGCAACGCCTGCCAAAGGAACCGTCTCCGGCTGATACGCCCGAGCGCGAAAATACTTCATCACCGCCTGATCTAAAGCCTCAGCACTCTGCTTTGAGGCAAACCGCGCAATTTCAATGCGATCTTTGGTAGAGGCGCGAATAAAAAAGCCTAGCCCAATCACCATTAGGCCAGTCAGTAAAAGCGTGGAGGCGCGGGTTGGATCGTTAAAAAACAAAGCACTTCTGGATAAAAAGAGTAGCGCTAAACACTTATGAGTAAAGACTCAAGACGCTGCTTATCAGTTTACCAGCCCTGCTGCTTCCTATTGGCTAGTTATTCAGAGCTTCAGAGTTTTAAGGGCGTTTACCTGCTGTTTATGAGCCCGCATATTTCATCTCAACCGTGAGCGGGCGGCTTGCTGGCGGCATCGGTGCACCGTTGTAAAAAGTTTGCTGCGGCGTTTTTTGTTGGCCTACCATATAGCGCTGCCAGCGTTCGGCTAGCTCACGCGCTTTCATTTGCCAGTCAGGGCGTAGCCGATACATCCGACGGGGCCGACCTCGACCTTCGACTTTTTTCCAATAGCCGATGATCGCAGCCTGATTTTCTAAAAATTTGAGGGCGCTATAGAGCACTGTGTCAGACAGGCGGTAGCTCGGATAGTCGTGCTCAATGGCCTGAATCAACTCAGTGCCGTATGAGTCATGGCGCACCAAAACAGAAAGTACGTAGCAAACGGCTAGTTCCTTATTGAGATAGACCGGCGGCGGATCTTCAAAAAATTGATAGATATCTTCAAACTTCATAAGGAAGCTCCGATGGCTTTTGAATGGAGAGACTTGCCTAAAACTTTGGACTTATTTTAGCCACTAAGTAATAGATTTACTTAACTTTTGCGGATCTAGCAACTATCCGAAAGGTTTTGTCAGATTTGCTCAGATGTTTGTGGCTTTAACTGACTTTTTGTGATGTATTGTGAGCCTTTACGGGGCTGATTGCATTGTTTTGTTGCGCTGTATAAGGCTTTATTACAAAGCTCGCCGAACTCAGCCTGACGGATCGAACCGGGTGAGCTAACGCTACGAAGTGCCACTTCGGCTGCGAAAAATCACCTGATTGTTTTGCACCGCAATCAGATCGAGATAGACGGGGCCGGTAGTCAAAATTGGCTGACTAGCGATCGCTCTCACTTCGAGCGGTGCGCCATAGTTTTGAACTTGGCCCAAAAATTCCAAAATAGGATCTGACAAGCCGTTGGCAATAATCGGCTGATAGCGAATGATGCCATTGCGACGGGCTTGAAATTCAGCGGTGGTGCGCAGTAGGTTGAACTGTTCGATCAGCGCTTCGTTGCTATTGTTAGCGCCGCCCATTTGGGTGGTTGCTAGCACTTCACCGGGCTGAAAGCGGACTTCGTTGCGCGAAAAGTCAATATTGACCTGTAAGCAGGGTTCGCTGCCTTGGGTAATAGCGGCATTGACGCAGGGCTCGCCGACGATGTAGTTGGCGGCAGAAGAAACCCTAATCACGTAGTTTTGGCTGTCGGTAATTGATTGGACAATTTGACTGACAACTTCGGGATCTGCTCGGATAGCGATTTCATCCACCTCGTCTATCCCTGGCAGCACCGTCTGGACGGCGAACCGGTTGGCGGTCGCTAGCGCGTCGTCAACAGCTTTTTGGGCATTGGCGACAGAATCGGCGCGGGTGATAGTCAGCGCCAGCGTTTCATTGCGACCAATGGCTACATTACCCAGCCGCAGCCCCTGAAACTCGTCTTCTAAGCGAGCGATTTCTTTGGTCAGAAAAGCCTGCTCGGTCTGAAGTGAGGCGAGGCGACTTTCGCGCTCGGCAATTTCTTGATCGCGCTGGGCGATTTGGCTGTCGCGATCGCTAAGTTCCGCGTTGCGATCGGCTAGCTCTTGGTCACGCTCCTCAATTTCATCGTTGCGCTGCTCAATGTCGCGGTTGCGCTGAGCAATTTCTTGGTCGCGCTGGGCGATTTGAGCCCGCACCTTTGATTGTTCTTCAACTAGCGCCTGACGCTCATCGCGCAGATCGGTAATTTCGTCGCGCAGGCTGCTGGCTTGCTCTGAGACATCATCAAGCTGAGACTGGGTATCAAGCAGGTTATTCAGGGTTTCTTCTTCGCGGGCAACGGCTATTTGCAGCGAATCGTTGATCTCTAACAGCCGGGACTGAGCCTCTTCTTTGAGCCGCGTAGAATTTTTTAAAGTAGTTTCTACGTCGTCTTTTTCGGCCTGCGTCGATTCTAAATCGGTCTGGGCTTCGGTGAGTTCTTGCTGAATATCGTCAAGCTGGAACAGCCCTTTGCGCAGTTGGTCGTCTAGCGCAATCATCAGCATCAGCGTCGAAAAAGACGCTAGCATTCCGGTTGCCACACTTACTAGAGTCGCGGTTTGTCTCGGTCTGAGGTTGAATAAGCTGAGGCGAGATTTGCCCACCTTCATGCCAATGCGATCGCCAACAGTCGCAATCACACCCCCCAAACAGGCAACCGCAAAGAGTAGTACAAATCCAGTGGTCATGTGCTGCCGCGAGCGCCGTGCAATACAAGTATCAGGGTACTGCACCGGGATAGACGCTGAGGTACAGAAGATAGCCAGACGGCAGGCAAATTTTCAAAATGGGAGGAGTCAGGAGACAGCGGTCAGTAAGTGCTTCTGTCTACCGACTCCTGACTCCTGACTCCTATCTCCCCCTTTAAGTAAACTGCTGAGAAAGCGTCACCGGATCGTGAACCGTGATTTTCTTTTTGTGAATGGAGATCATGCCTTTTTCGCGCAGGTCTCCGAGTAGCCGGGTAACCGTTACCCGAGTGGAGCCGATGGCTTCAGCGATCGCCTGATGGGAAAGCTTGAGATCGACCGTGATGCCAGCAGAGCCGGGTACGCCAAAATCGCGACAGAGAATCAGCAGAAAGCTCACCAGCCGCGAGCCCATATCCCGATGGGCCAGCGTTTCGATCATCATTTCAGTCTGCAAAATGCGGGATGACAGGCCGCGTAGCATTAGCGCCGACAGTGCCGGGTGTTCTTCTAGGGCCTGGGCCACCTGGTCGCCCTGCAACGACAGCAGCTCTACAGGGGTAAACGCCACCGCGTGATAGAAGCGGTCTGATCGGTCACCTGTAATCAGCGAAAGCACGCCAAAGACGCTGTTTTCTCGGAGCAGGGCAACCGTGATTTCTTCACCCGCCTCGTACACCCGAGAAAGCTTCACCGCTCCCCTGGTCAAAAAATAAACTCGCTCTGCTGGGTCACCTGGAAAGAAAATGGTCTTATTGCGCTCGTAAGACTCGACTACTGGCGGAAACCCACCGCCAGCCAGCGAGCGAAACATATTGGAAAGGGGAGTGGCAGAAGTTGCGACCATACTGAAAACCGAAAAGGTGGGGGGCTATGGGCTAACTGATGTCCAGCGCAGACTGAGATATCAGATAATGAATGTCATGAGATGCTCATCCAGGCTAGTACTACTAAACCTCATGGTCAGAGCAGTATTTTGTATTACAAGATACTAAATCCACTCGAAATCGCTCACAAAGCAGATTTCAAAGTTCTTGCTATGTTAGCGGAAGTCTAGGGCGCTATGCTGGAATCCCCATTTTTCAGTATGCTCCTAGAGCTAGAGCGCGACAGACTGTATCAACTCAGAGGATTAACCTAGAGATTCATGCTAGACCTGACCGGAAAAAAAGCCCTTGTCACCGGCATTGCCAACAATCGCTCCATCGCCTGGGGCATTGCCCAGCAGCTGCATACAGCGGGCGCAGAAATTGGCGTGACCTACCTGCCCGATGACAAGGGCCGCGCTGAAAAAAAGGTGCGAGACCTGACAGAGCCGCTCAACCCAAGCCTATTTTTACCCTGCAATGTGCAAGACGACGACCAGGTTACGGCGCTGTTTGACACTGTTAAAGATAAGTGGGGCCGCTTTGATATTTTGATCCACTGCCTGGCGTTTGCCAATCGCGACGACTTGACCGGCCACTTCAGCGATACTTCGCGCGCCGGATTTGACCTGGCGCTCAGTGTGAGTGCTTACTCTCTGGTCCGGCTGGCGCAAGGGGCTAAAGCGCTGATGCCAGATGGCGGCAACATCGTCACGCTCACCTACCTGGGCGGTGTGAGAGTGATCCCCAATTACAATGTAATGGGCATTGCCAAGGCGGCGCTAGAGATGAATGTGCGCTATCTGGCTGCTGACTTAGGGCCGCAAAATATTCGCGTCAATGGCATTTCGGCTGGTCCCATTCGCACGCTGGCTTCTTCCGCCGTCGGTGGCATTCTCGATATGATTCACCATGTGGAAGAAACGGCCCCGCTGCGCCGCACGGTGACGCAAACTGAGGTGGGTAACACGGCTGCGTTCTTATGTAGCGACCTGGCTAGCGGCATTACCGGTCAGATAATTTACGTTGATTCGGGCTACGCGACGATGGGCATGTAGTAGTAGTAGGCTCTCTAAAGCAGGCTGTTTTTAGTCTGTAAATGCGCTGTCTGCTGTACTACTGTCTGCTCGCAGTCCAGCGGGATCGAGCAGGGGCTGGAGGGCGATCGCCTGGGCCTCTTTCATCTGCCCGTAGGTAAACACGCAAGGTGTGTTCGCAGGCAATATCTTCTGAATCTGCTGCCAGACGTATGGACTGCCGTAGATGACGACCGCCTGCACGTTTGCGCCGAGAGCCTGAATGTATTGGGCGGCAATGGCGCTCAGCTGCTCACCGCTGCGAAACGGATTGCCGCGAATGAACAGCTGGACCAAAGTCGTCACATCAGGTTGTAGGGCGAAGGCAGCTGCGCTACGGCTGTCGATTAGCGTCATCTGATAGCCCTGACGAGCAGGCAGCGTCACTGCGGGCGCTGTGCGACCCAGAAACCGGCAGTGCAGCAGGTCATCGACCAGGATGAGATTTTGTCCGGGAATGAGCGGCGGG
>JBGTIK010000394.1:0-5896 GCA_041745715.1 Phormidesmis sp. | reverse complement strand
CTGTTCGATGGCGGCGTTGACGCTGTGACTAACCTCAGGCGCTAGACCGTCGCCGAAGGTTTCTTGAATGATGCCAATGGTGCGGCCCTTGAGCGGTAGCTTAGTTTCTTTTTTTAAGAACTGCGTGTAGTCAGGGATTTTAACGTTGAGGCTAGTGGCGTCTTTGGGATCGTGCCCGGCGATCGCGCCCAACAAAATCGCCGCATCTTCCACCGTGCGGCCAAACGGCCCAATTTGATCGAGCGAGGAGGCAAAGGCCACGAGCCCAAAGCGAGACACCAGCCCGTAGGTGGGTTTAAGCCCGACGATGCCGCAAAACGAAGCGGGTTGACGGATCGAGCCGCCCGTATCAGAGCCCAAAGCAATCGGCGCTTGTCCGCCCGCAACCGCTGCCGCCGAACCGCCAGAAGATCCCCCCGGAACGCGGGTGATATCCCACGGATTAGCGGTGGTGTGAAATGCGGAGTTTTCGGTCGAGCCACCCATCGCAAATTCATCAAGGTTCGTTTTGCCCACAAAAACCGCGCCCGCCGCATCGAGTCGGGCGGTGGCGGTGGATTCGTAGGGCGGCACAAAGTGCTCTAGCATTTTGGAGCTACAGGTAGTGCGAATGCCCTGGGTGCATAGGTTGTCTTTGAGTGCGACGGGGATGCCCGCTAGCAGGCCAATCGCTTCTCCGGCGGCGATTTTGGCATCAACTCTTTGCGCTTGTGCTAGCGCCTTTTCTGGGGTGAGTGAGACAAAGCTACGCAGCTTAGGCTCAATCGCTTCAGCCTGATCGAGTTGGGCCTGAGCAATTTCAACGGCGCTGCGTTCTTTGCTCGTAAGCTGTTGGTGCAACTCGCGGATGGCTGACATGGAGGGTTCCTCTTTTCCGGTGCGCTCGCGGGCACGCTGGGATAGTTTTTGGCGAAAGGCTTTAGCATAGCTAGGGTAGCAGATAGCCAGTGAGCTAACCTGCTATTTCTGCCGGATAGCTGCCGGATAGCTGCCGGATAGCTGGACAAATGTAATCTGTATGATTGCGAGGGCTGACGTTTGGATGTATAAGTTATGTATAAAATTGATGAGTAGCGTTGAGTTTTCATCCAAATGGGCTAGTGGCTTTTATAGATGTCTGGATTCTGGTATACCGCTGCGATCGCCACCACTTTTAGCGCTCTTTTCAGCCTTGTCGTCGGTTTCAATCAGGCTTCTTTTGCCCCCCAAGTTGCGGTCGGCAACCTGAAGAAAACCGCTGCCGACGTGACACTGACTAACCCCAGCGATCTTTCTGCGCAGAATTACGATCAGGCGCTTGAAATGGCCAATCAAGCGGTTAAAGCGCATCAGGCTGCGATCGCGGCCAGTAAAGCCGGTGAAGCCGCTCGCAGCCTGTCATTTGCTCGACGTGAGCACAGCCTGTGGCAGCACACTCTCAGCATACTCAACAAAATCCCAGCCGAATCGGAGTGGCACCAGCAAGCCAGCGAAAAAAAGAATCTTTATTTACGGCTATCCGAGAATGCTGAAACCAAAATTATTGACGGCGACAGCGACTTTCTCGCCGAAATTGTTCGCACCGCTGGCATTGATTCGAGCCGAGTGCATATTACGCTCTGCCAAATTGAGCCGCCCCAAATCGAAGCCTCCCGCCAAGCTGCCCAGCAAGACACACCGAAAGACAGTCGTTTAAGCCCCGATTCGCCAGCTTACGCCGATCAAAAAGTGAGCGATCGCTGCCGCGAACACCAAGGCAATCAGCTCATGGCCAGTCCTGCTAGCCTGATTAAGCTACCGGTTGCCGTTGTGTTGATGCACAAAGTCACCACCGAAAATATTGACCTCAATCAAAAAATCTTCATCGATTCTGGCAACTTTACTGAAAATGCCGAAGGCGCTCACATCGAAGTCGGCAAGTCATACGCCTTGCGCGAAGTCATGGCCCGGATGATCAACGAAAGCAATAACATCGCCACCAATCAGCTAATCGACTATCTAGGTCGCGAATACTTAGCCAAAACCCTTAGTCAGCTAGGCTACAGCCAGACATTAGTAGATCATAAGCTAGTAGGCGATAGAGCCATGCCCGCAAACGCCGGAACCCTAGCCAATGAGCTGACCAGTAATGAAGCCACCACTATGATGGCCAAAATTTATAGCCTCACAGCCCCCGGTGATGAAGAGCTGCTCTATGCCTTACTCAACCAGCGCGATCTCGAACTTGGCTACGCCGGGCTCAAAGATCGGGGGCCAAATGTAACTTGGCTCGGTGAAAAAACAGGTCAAAACAATCAGCTCATTGGCTCTACCCTAGCCGTCAAAATCGGCCTCAACCGCTATGCTCTAACCGTTGCTATTGACGGCGGCGGCGACCCGTACGCGATTCAACAAATTGTTCGTGGCGTCGCCACCTACATTTTAGAAACCGGCCCGTTAGTCAGCAGTTTAGCGATTTGAAGCGATTTGAAGCAATTTAACAGCCTCCATATCACAACGTGATATACCTTACATACAGGCTCCCTATGAACCGCTAAGGTATAGCAGACAGCAGTTGAGGACAGAGTTTTGCTGCGTTCTGTTGCGTTTTTGCTGCGTTTTTTAGAGGCTTCTCTCTGGAGGAAGACTTTTCTCCCACCAGAAAAGTGCATAGATATACCGCCCCCCCCTTGCCAACGGGCTGATACAAGCAGACACTTGAATGTGAAGTAAGGGATGGCCTATTTTCTTAAGCTAAGGTTGATGTTGTGAAAAGAGTTCTTTCAATAATTTTGGGTGGTGGCGCGGGCACCCGCCTTTATCCACTGACAAAATATCGGGCAAAGCCTGCGGTTTCCTTAGCTGGAATGTACCGCCTAATCGATATTCCAGTCAGCAACTGTTTAAATTCTGACATTTTAAAAATTTACGTGCTCACCCAGTTCAACTCGGCCTCGTTGAACCGACATATTGCAAAAGCCTATAATTTTTCGACCTTTAGCGATGGCTTTGTGGAAGTGCTAGCGGCTCAGCAAACGCCTGATAGCCCTAGCTGGTTTGAAGGCACAGCTGATGCGGTACGCAAATACATGTGGATGTTTGAAGAGGCGGATGTGGATGAATTTATCATTCTCTCCGGCGATCACCTCTACCGCATGGACTATAGCGACTATGTGCGCAAGCACCGAGAAAGCGGCGCAGATGTCACGCTTTCAGTGGTGCCCATTGGCTACAAAACGGCTTCGAGCTTTGGCCTGATGAAGGTAGATGAGAATAACCGCATCGTAGAATTTTCTGAAAAGCCCAAGGGCGAAGCGCTCGAAGCGATGAAGGTGGATACGACGGCAATGGGCCTCTCCCCTGAAGAATCTGAGGAAAAGCCGTTTATCGCTTCTATGGGCATTTACGTGTTTAAAAAGCAGGTACTACTAGATCTACTCAATAAGTATCCTGAACAGACTGACTTTGGTAAAGAAATAATTCCGGCTTCGGCTCGTGATTACGATGTGCAAGCCTATCTCTTTAAAGGCTACTGGGAAGATATTGGAACCATCGAAGCCTTTTATGAAGCCAATATTGCGCTGACGGATCAGCCCAATCCAGCCTTCAGCTTTTATAAAGAAGATGCGCCGATCTATACGCGATCGCGCTATCTCCCACCCAGCAAGCTGCAAGACTGCCACATTACCGAATCGATTGTGAGCGAAGGCTGCATTTTGAAAAAGTGTCGGGTTCACAAATCCGTCATTGGTCTCAGGCAGCGCATTCACGCCAACTGCGAAATTGATCATACGCTGATTATCGGCTGCGATTATTACGAGTCGATGGATGAGAATGGTCAGTTTGATAGTGGAGACAAAATCCCTATGGGCATTGGGGAAGGCTCGATTATCCGCCGTGCCATTATCGACAAAAATGCGCGTATCGGGCGCAATGTTCAAATCATCAACAAAGACAACGTAGAAGAAGCTCAGCGCGAGGCCGACGGTTATTACATCCGTAGCGGCATTGTGGTGGTGCTAAAAAATGCCGTGATTCCAGACGGCACTATCATTTAGCGACGGATATATCGCCGATTGACAGCAAAATTTACAGCGTCAATCGGGTGATTTCTGCGTTAGGGGCTCACTGCTGTGGGCTCCTAATTTTTTGGGTAATAATGGCTAATGTGATGACTTGCCAACCTCGGTTTCGTCGCAACGGACATCTCTGGTATATTCACGGTTAATCCCTGGTTTGAAATCAACTCATGACGTCGGTTAGCTCCGCCTCCGAAGATTCCGAAGATGATAATCTCCTGCGGCCGAGTGAGGAGCCGCCTTTAGAGTCGGCGATCGCACCCCCCTTAGAACCGCTACCAATAGAAACGCAGACACCACAGGAGCGCTATGCGGAACAGCTCCATCAAGATATTGAGCGATTAGAAGCGATTAAAGCGAGTTTACAAGCTAATATTGCTACCCTTCAAACCGACTACAAGCGGCTAAAATCAGCCGTGCAGGCAGCTGAATCATCCAGCAGATCCAGCACTGAAGCCGGTTCTTTAGCAGCTTTAGGCACTTTAGGCACCCATAGTCTCGGTCACAGCATCGGGCCGCGACTGCCTGGAGAGACTCCAAATCCGGCGACGGCAGCAAAAACAGCAGAGTTCGCAGCTATTTACGATCAGCCTATTTATCTGCCGGTAACCACCTCTTCTTTAGGGGCGGTTCCTGATCCGTCCTATGGTTTTTATGCCAAAGGTCAAAGCGATCAGGCCAGCGATCAGGCCAAGGTGGATCTGCGTAAGGGGTTGGGGTTGAGTGCGATCGCGACCGGTCTGGTCGCGTGGCATTTTGGCGTAGTCAGCACCTTGGGTCAAGGCGGCAGTTGGCTAGGGGTGAACATCGGTCAGTTGGGCACCGGCTTTGTTCCGGCGGTTGCCCTGTTATGGCTGCAAATGCTCGTGGCAGTGCCAGTCCTGATTGCTCTAGCCACTCAGCTCTATCGAGACACCTGGGAAGATGTGCAAGACTGGATCTACACCCGCGATCAGCTGCTCATTTTGCTAATTGGCAGCGGTGTTGCCCTCTTCTTTTCACAGGCGCTGATCTATCAAAGCCTTGGGGATCTTAGCCCCGGATTGGGGGCTGTTTTGTTATTTCTCTATCCACTTACCGCTACACCTTTAGGCAAGCTCCTGCGTCAAGAGCGTGACCTTTCGGGGCTAGGGCCAGGGTTATTTCATTCTAGATTCAGACAATGAATTCTCAGGCGTTCAGCTACCGTAAACGTATGGTTTAGAAGCCTGAAAACACGTATCCTCGTTAATTCAAAAAGGCTGTAACTTAGAATGAAACAGCCCTGGGGCTAGGGCTGTTGGGGTTAGTGGCGATCGCGATGGGCGGCTTTTTAGCAGTCCGGCCTGTTTTCAGCGCAAACATCGCCCAATCTACTGGCTCAGCGCCCAGCGCTATTTGGTTGGCCCTGTTAGCGAGCCTTGCGTTTAGCCTATATATTGGGCTGAGTCAGCTCAGCTACCGGCAACAGTGCCATCCCATCCCGGTGAGCATCGTGCAGCTCTCTACAGTTGCCGTGCTCAGCAGTGTCGTACTTTTAGTAAAGCCGCTCAAGCTCGTCGATATTAGCTGGCTGGGCCTTGCTTTTTGGGGGCTATTGCTAGGGCTAGCGATGACGCTAGTGTATTTATTGCAATATGTGTTGCAGTCCGGCAAATTGCGCAGAGTGGGCGTGCACACAGCGATGGTCGTAGCAGCGACCCCCTTAGCCGCTGTTGTTATTGGCTGGAGCTTTGCCCCTACCCCACATTCCGCCCTTTGAAGTGTCACACTCAGGTATTAATGATAGAGCCCTGTTTTGGAAAGACTTTCATGGCTTAGCAGTTCAAATGAACTAAGTCATAAAAATTCTCAATTAAGGTTAACTATTGAGAACCATG
>JBGTIK010000393.1:0-6262 GCA_041745715.1 Phormidesmis sp. | reverse complement strand
GCCACCGTAGCCCACTCGCTTTGACAAAATGACTATCACTCGAACGCACCGGGTCTCGGTAGATCCCTTTCGTGGCTATCTTGGGTCCACGTCGGCGCTCTATCGTGTCGTCGATGCCCATCACTAAGGTTCCGGTGGGCGCAAACACCGCGAGCAGGTGCATTAGTAGGATGCACCTGGCAGACAAGCTTGACCAAATGGCTCGGTTGAGCACTCGGTGGTAGCGCTGAAAGTTGCGCATCTCACTCAGTCCCATCATTCGCAAAACTGCCGTGACTGTACGTTTGCCGGGTGCTAGAATAGCGCCAACTAACAGCACTATGGCTGAGTCCCAGATTCGATGAGAGAATAACGGCGCAAACAAGCTCAACACACTCAGTATTTCCATTTGCAGTAAGTTGGTTCTAATAACCCTATTCTGCTTGCTGCTTTCCTCTTACTCAATACATTTGGATAAAGTCGAGCTAAGAAAGTGAGAGATTTTTCTTAGGTGGTTTTTTTGGCAAATAAAATCAGCTCAAAAAGGTGAGCAGCCCTTGCCAACCAAAGAATATGGCCATGCCTAAAACAATTGTCAACAACAAGTTTTGGGTAAGGCTGCTGATAGTAATGGCAGCGATCGCACCCACTAACCGAGCGTTTAAATAGCTCACTTGCAGCGATCCCTCGTGGAGAAGTACCTCAGGTACGACGATCACGGTGAGAACGACTGGCGGCACATAGCGTAGGGCGCTGAGTGATGTGGGTGAAAACGTAATCCGGCTGCTGGCGGCAAACATAAGGTAGCGGATGGTAAAAGTCGCGATCGCCATCCCGCCGATGATCAGAACTTCATTCATAACTGTTTTTCTGCCAGAACACCCGTGATAATACCAGCCGTCGCCGCCACCATCAGCCCCAGCTTGTGCGGTAAAGGATTAGCCATAACGGCCACAGTGCCAGCTACGATTACCGCTAACATCATCGGTCTAGTTTTGAGATAGGGAATGGTGATGCCGATAAAGGTCGCCGACATTGCAAAGTCTAGCCCCCAGTTAGCGGCGTTAGGGATGAGTTGGCCGATAGTGATCCCGACAAAGGTGCAGAGCAGCCAGTTGAGGTACATCGCGCTCGCGGCCCCCAGGTAGTACCAGTGCTTAAAAGGCGACGCATCGGGCGACTCGTAGCGGCGAATCACCACCGCAAACGCCTCATCGGTCAGCCCAAAAGCCAGCGGCACTTTCCATCGCTGCGGCAGTTTTTTGACATAGGGAACCAGGCTCACAGAATATAGCAAATGCCGCAAATTCACGACAAAAGTGGTGAACACAATCAACAGCCAGCCGGTTTTGGTCGCGATCATGCCAGCCGCAATAAACTGAGAAGATCCTGCAAATACCAGCGCTGACATCGCTAAAGCGCCACTTGCTGAAAGGCCGTTACTCGTAGCCAACGTCCCAAAAATAATCCCAAAGGGAATCGCCCCCACAATCAGCGGGAAAATATCGCGTACGCCCGCCCAGAATTCTGCTCTCTTAGAGCTTGGCCCAGACGATCGTAGAACCGTAGAAAACTGCGAAAAAAAGTCAGCCATAGAGAACACTCAACTTCTATCGCTACTGTATCTAGAGCAAAGCACCCACGAAATAGATCGCCCGAATACATCGCCCTGTGCGGATGCAGTCGTACACCCAGTGTTATTGAATGGCAGCTTTCAGCGCTGTGCAAAATTTACCCACTGCGGCTAAGCCTTCTACGGGCGTGCCTTCCGCTAGCCGTTTGACAATCGCACTGCCGACAATCACGCCGTCTGCGCCCCAGTCTTTGAGCTGCTTTGCCTGAGCGGGTTCAGAAACCCCAAAGCCGACACCAATTGGTTTGGTCGTAGCGCTGTGTAAACTGCTGAGCAGCCCTTCTACCCGGCTGGCAATTTCTTGGCGCACGCCCGTCACCCCAGTAACGCTAACAAGATAAACAAAACCTTGCGACTTCTCCACAATCGCTTCAATCCGCTCTTTGGGAGAAGTCGGTGCGACTAGCAAAATTACTTCAATGCCAATTTCTGCCGATAGCTGTAGCAAACTATCCATTTCTTCTAACGGCAGGTCAGGCACCACTAAGCCTCTGGCCCCGGCTGCATAAATATCTCTTAAAAAAGTTTCTACGCCGCGATTGAGCACCGGATTGTAGTAAGTAAATAAAATAATCGGGGCTGAGAGCTTCGGGCTTAAGTCTTTGACCAGCGTGAGCACGGCTTCGAGCGTGGTGCCTTTTTGGAGCGATCGCGTTGCCGCCGCCTGAATCGTTGGCCCATCCGCTAACGGATCAGCATAGGGCACCCCTAGCTCAATAAAATCAGCGCCATGATTATCCAACACCTGCAACGCCGCAGCCGTCGTCGCCAAATCAGGATCGCCCGCCGTAATAAACGGAATCAGGGCGCAGTCTCCCGCTGCCCGTAGCCGATCAAATTGCTCTGTAATAGACACCATTGCTCAATAGACACTCTAAAAAAACACGACCTTAAGAAGGTGATTCTGCGGCTTTAGCCAATTTTTCTGCCTCAACTTCAGCTTGTAGCTTGGCTAACGCTTCAGGCTCCATTTCATCTAACCGCTTTTGCAATACAGCCTCTTCGTAGTCTTCTAGCTGCTGATAGTAAGTCATTTTCTTACTAGCGGCTCTAAACAGATAGGTCGCTGTCCAGCCCAAGAGCCCAGCGATAAAAACCACCTGACTCCAAATTCCTGCCGACAAACCATCTAAACCCGCCCAGGAAAACGCTAAGTACAGCAGCCCACCGGCGGCAAACACGCCAAAGCCGATTCCAATCACATCAATTCGTCGCACGGCCAAGTCCTAACTTACACGGTCTCTATATTTTTGAGCGCTACCCTTTTGAACGCTATACTTCGCGGCGCTGGGGTCGAAAGTTCAAAAAAGGACTCAGCAGCAGCATTCCCGGAAAAAACACCAGCACCAAGCCATAGAGTCCAAGCCGCTCTAAAGAGCCTGCTGCATAAAAGCGTCGCTGCACATAAAACAGCAGCGCACCCGGAATAATCACTAAATACAGCCCACCTATAATCGCATAGGTCGCCAGCGCCAAAAGGGTGGAGGTTTCGAGGGCAGGAAAGGTCATGGGTATACATACAGGACGTTTGCTCTATCTATATTAGACCGCATTAGAGTGGATTCAACCTCAACCAGTGACATTAACTTGCATCAAAAATTAGTTGCATCTAGGCCCGCTTGGTGGTGCAATGGACTTCTGTGACTAAGCTATTGATTTTTGAATCCGGTATAGATGCTGCCAAAAGGGACAGCGAGAGCGGGTTAAAGCAGTAGCTAGTAACACTTTGGGGGCGTGGCGGAATGGTAGACGCTGCGGATTTAAAATCCGTTGACCGTAAAAGTCGTGAGGGTTCAAGTCCCTCCGCCCCCATTTTTGAGCCCCATCTTTGAGTCCCGTTTTTGAGCTTGGTTCGACGAGCTTGGTATAACGAGCTTGGCGTAGATATTTAGCAGCCCTTACGGCCTTTTCAAGGCATATCGGGCAATCTATAGCTATCCCAGTTGTCCGATGAATTGCGATGGTTGTCAGTGGCGCTTTTCAAAATTTAGAGTCGGAGCCAAGCGATCGCTCTAGTCCGCTAGCGTTTTGTATGGCTCAGCAGCAGCTCTATGACGACTTGCTCGAAGCTGTCAGAAAATATCCTCCGCTGCAAGCTCTCGCCGAATTTGAAGATACGTTTTTCGGCTACACTCACACCGCCGACACCGACGTATCGCCTTTTATTTACAAAATTTTATTTGCTGATGATGAAGCAGAGTTTTGCAACACCATCAAGCGAGCCTGCTACATTTTTGTAAACAACTGGGATCTGGCTCGTCAGGGCGAAATGGTGCATGAACTCCTAGCCCTATTTAAGCATCCTAGCCTAGAAAAATCTACCCCCTTGCCTAGCCTCAAGCGCCTTAGACAGTGGCTGCGAGACTTTGCCAAAAGCTCAGATTTTGAAGAACTTGAGCTATTTGCGATTCAGCGAGTCGGCCCTATTCCGCCCGGTAACTGGAGTACTCGCTACGCGGCCTATCAGCTCACGGCGCAATCCGTCAATGAACGTAACAGCGAGAGGCGGCTCGTACCCTGTCACGGCGGCTCAAAAACAAGTTCAAACACGACTTGGCGATGTACACTGCCTTTTCACAAAACTCTTCACGGATTAATCAAAAATACATAAATCCAACGGTGCTGGGCGACGAAGTGCTGTGGCTGATCAAAACCATCCTGGTGCGCCGAGGGCAGTATAGCTATTGCAACGTCGCCCGCTTATTTCAGCAGCAAACCTACGACACTGTTTACAAAGACTATAAAATCAGTCTGATAGAATACCTGTGCTTTTCGATTAGTCAGCCAGACTTTTTGACCATAATTGAAACCAGCTTGGGTCAAAGCTCACTCAGCTTTACCCGCAGCACAACGATAAAAACGTCGATCCGTCTTTGAATTTGATTACCTGCAATCGTCTGATTGACTATCTCACGATAGAGGATGAGCACCACCCTTCAAAGCTTTTTCTCCAGTTGCTTTCTCAAGGCAACCCTTTGAATCTCGCGATCATTCTGCTGAAAATTGTGTTGATTTCTCCCAATTCTAAGCTTTATTTAGAGGCTAGATTGGCTAACTTAATCAGCTATTACGAGCAGTTTATGGAAGCGGAATGCCGGGGTATTATTCAGTTTTTAGAAATCTGCGACCCACATTCCGCCCTTTGAAGTGTCACACTCAGGTATTAATGATAGAGCCCTGTTTTGGAAAGACTTTCATGGCTTAGTAGTTCAAATGAACTAAGTCATGAAAATTCTCAATTCAGGTTAACTATTGAGAACCATGCTAGAAAAAATGGCTGTGATTTTTATTGCTTCGTTTAAATATCCAATGTGCCAATCGGCACTGGTTCCGCCAAGTGGGAAAATCCGCTGAAGCTCCTTCTGGGCAAGGGTTTCAGCGATTCGATCCCAAAACAGCTGTGATCATTTGATACCAATGGTTTCGAGCGATTTATCCCATCCGACGGAACCAGTGCCTGCCAATTGGAAGTGCGGAATGTCGGTTTAAATATGCTTGCCAAACTTATTCCTAAGCTGAAGCTAAGTCAGGAACACTGGTTTTATCTGGGGTTGATGGTAGTTACGGCCCTGAGCTTTGGGCTGCGATTTTGGCATATAGAGCGTTTCAATACTTTTGTTTTTGATGAGGTTCACTATGTCAAATTTGCTCAGGCTTACTTGGCGGGTATGCCCGAATTTGATGCCCATCCGCCTTTGGGCAAATACTTCATTGCTGCTGGTATTTTTCTAAGCAAAGGCGCGTTTTTAGAGAGTCCGATTAGCTATCGCTGGATGAATGCCTTTGTAGGCGGGCTGGTGCCTTGGCTGGTGATGGGTCTTGCCTGGACGCTGGGCGAACTAAACGCGCTGAGTGAGCAGCGATCGCACCTACAAAATCCGACCAAACCCCCGGACAAAAACACGGCCAAAAAATGGACATTTGCCTGTTTAGCTGGTGGCTTCGTCGCGATTGACGGCTTGTTTATCACCGAGTCTCGCTATGCGTTAATCAATATATATCTGGTTTTTTTTGGCTTGTTAGGTCATTGGCTGTGGCTGCAAGCTCACCTCATTCAGCGGCAGCATCAGCGGCAACGGTCGTCATCATCTGTTGCTGTAAAGATAGCTGTTTATCGGGGATTGGCGGGGATAGCTCTGGGCTGTGCGATCGCCACCAAATGGAATGCTCTGGGCTACTTACTTAGTCTGTTGATTTGGGAACTTTCTCAGAAAAATAGTCTCCTTCGAGGGTCTCGCCAAACCCATCAGTTCAAAACACTGGGCAAACAGTTCGCCTCCCTTGGTATCTATGGCATTCTCATACCTGCTTTTACTTACAGCGCACTCTGGTGGCCGCACCTCTATTTAAGTAAAGAGCACTTTATTACTTTGCACCATACCTTACTGGCCTTCCATGCCAATTTAGCGGCTAGCAGTCACCCGGCCTGCTCTGAATGGTACAGTTGGCCGCGGCTCATTAAAGTATGAGCTGATCTATCTCAAAGGCTTTGAAGACGGTAAACACTTATCGCAGGAAGTGACGACCTGGTTCCATTGGTATAACCGCCAGAGGCCACATCAGTCGTTGAATTATCGGACACCTGATGAAATTTATTATGAATGCCAATCTGAAAAGGAGGTGATGTGTAATACTCGTTGAAAGCGTATC
>JBGTIK010000392.1:0-13896 GCA_041745715.1 Phormidesmis sp. | reverse complement strand
TGGTTCTCAATAGTTAACCTTAATTGAGAATTTTTATGACTTAGTTCATTTGAACTGCTAAGCCATGAAAGTCTTTCCAAAACAGGGCTCTATCATTAATACCTGAGTGTGACACTTCAAAGGGCGGAATGTGGGTTAAATAACGTTTCGTCATCTGCATCAGAATAAGCCGATTTCTTGAGAGTCGGCACCTTACTTTGAGTAGCGGTGATAAAATTTCTATAATAGATACACCGCAACCCAACCGGATTACCGGAGATTAAAGTCGTCGCCTCAAAAGCCCGACTGCTTTGTCCATCACGCTCCCCCTTTTGATTCCTCATGGTTCACACGCCCATTAAACCTGCCGCAAAATCCAACGAGCCGCTCACTGAAAGAAAAGTTTCCAAGCTCGAAGGCATTAAAGAGCGCAGCCAGTTTCTGCGGGAACCCGTGGCGACCGAGCTGATGCAAGATACGACCCACTTTACCGAAGAGGGCGTCCAAATCCTCAAGTTCCACGGCTCTTACCAGCAAGATAACCGTGATAACCGGGTGCGCGGGCAGGAAAAGGACTACTCCATGATGCTCCGCCTGCGCAACCCAGGCGGCTACATTTCACCTGAGCTATACCTGACGTTAGACAGTATCTCTGATAAATACGGTAACGGCACCCTACGGGCTACAACCCGCCAAGCCTTTCAGCTACATGGCATTCTCAAAAAAAATCTAAAAGCGACGCTAGCTGATATTATCCGCAGCCTAGGTTCTACGTTAGGTGCCTGTGGAGATGTCAGCCGCAACGTTATGGCTCCGCCTGCTCCTTATAAAAATAAGCCTGAGTATGTTTTGGCTCGCGAATATGCGAAAAATATTGCCGACCTGCTCACGCCGCAGACCCCTGCTTATTACGAAATTTGGTTAGATGGCGAGAAGGCCGTGACCACTGAGGAAGATCCGGCAGTCGTGGCTGCTCGGGAAGGTCGGGTGGGCTCAGTCAAAACCGATCATGGGCAGTCTATCGAGGCCATTTACGGGACTCAGTACATGCCGCGCAAGTTTAAATGTGCGGTGACCGTACCAGGCGATAATTCAGTCGATGCCTACACGCAAGACATTACCTTAGTTGTCATCACTGATGAAAACCATGAGCTCCAAGGTTTTAACGTGATGGCCGGAGGTGGCATGGGCCGCACTCATAACAAAGAAGAAACCTTTGCTCGAATTGCAGATCATGTTGGCTATGTCGGCAAAGCCGATGTTTATGATTTGGTGAAGGCGATTGTCTTTACGCAGCGCGATTATGGCGAACGATACAATCGTCGGCTATCACGAATGAAATACTTGGTGCACCGCTGGGGACTGCCTAAGTTTATTGCTGAAATAGAAACGCGCTTTGGCAAAAAGCTGGAGCCCTATCGCGAACTGCCTAAGTGGAAGTTTGAAGATTATTTGGGCTGGCATGAGCAGGGTGATGGCAAGCTGTTTGTGGGTGTGCACATTCGCAATGGGCGGGTGCATGATCAGGGAACCCTGCGCAACAAAACAGCGCTGAAGGAGATTGTTGAAAGGTTTCACGTTTCGATGCGGGTGACGCCTAATCAGAGCGTAATTTTGTGTGATATTGAGCCGGTTGACAGGGCGGCGATTCAAGCAATTTTGGATCGCGATGGGATTACGCCTGATAGCCAGGTCGATTCGCTGGAACGCTATTCTATGGCTTGTCCGGCGCTGCCGACCTGTGGACTGGCAGTGACAGAAGCTGAGCGAGTTATTCCTAGTATGCTGGCGCGAATTCGGACGCTGCTAGATAATTTGGGTTTGGCAGGCGAGACGTTTGTCACTCGCATGACGGGTTGCCCAAATGGCTGCGCTCGTCCCTACATGGCGGAGTTGGGCTTTGTTGGCCAAGCGCCGCAGAGCTATCAGCTGTGGTTAGGCGGCGCTCCGAATCAAACGCGACTGGCGCGGCCTTATCTGGAAAGGCTGCATGAGGATCATTTGGAGCAGGTATTAGAGCCTTTGTTTGTGTGCTTTAAGCAGAACCGGCAGGAAGGGGAGAGCTTTGGTGATTTTTGCGATCGCTACACCTTCGAAAACCTCCAGCAGTTCACTAGCACCTACCAACCGGCGGCTCTTGACTCGTTGCCTATATTGCCCTCAATAAAACCTATCGGCTCCGGTCGTCGTCGCAATCGAGTTGGCATTAGCGACGAGCTATTCGCTAAGCTCAAGGCCAAAGCTAGCGCTGAGGGTAAGAGCATGGCAGACGTTTTAGAAACCGCGATTAAAGACAGCTTGAGCTAACGAATTTCACTGAGCTTATTCCTCGGTGCGCCTAAAAATGGCCGTTCACTTCATAGGGCTACACCGTTCTCTTTTGAGCGATTGAGTTTTGTGTTTGAGGCGGTCATTTTGCTGTGAGTAAAGCGAGTGACCTGAAACATCACGAGCGCCCTAATTCTGTCGCAAGCAAGATTCAAGATTATTATTCAGGCTGTACGGTGAGAAAAGAACAAACCTGGATAAACAAGGAAAACATGGCACAGAAGCTCAGCAATAAGAAAATCGCTATTTTAGTCACCGATGGCTTTGAGCAGGTAGAGTTCACGCAGCCGAAACAGGCGTTTGAAGCAGAAGGTGCACAGACGTTTGTGATCTCACCGCAGAGTGATCGCGTCCAAGGCTGGAACCACTTTGACAAAGCAGACTATTTTGCAGTCGATATCCCGCTAGATGAAGCAAATGCGACCGACTATGATGCCCTGTTGCTACCGGGCGGTGTAGCCAATCCCGATCAGCTCCGTACCAAAGACAAAGCCGTTCAGTTTGTAAAATCCTTCTTCGAGGCAGGTAAGCCCGTTGCCGCAATTTGTCACGGCCCTTGGACGCTGATTGAAGCAGAGGTTGTGAAGTCACGCAAAGTTACTTCTTGGCCTTCACTCAAAACCGATTTGAGCAATGCGGGCGCTCATTGGGTAGATCAATCCGTGGTTGAAGATAATGGCTTGGTGACTAGCCGTAATCCTGACGATATTCCGGCTTTCAATGAGAAAGCGATCGCCCTCTTCGCAAAATAGAGCTGCCGAGCAATTGTCGAGTTAATCAAGGACGTTCTAACGAGCGTCCTTATCTGCTTTTAGAGAGCAATAGGTATCATTGATCTGCCCACCTCTCTACTTACAGATACAAACCGTGAAATTTAAAAGCACTCCTAACCAATGCCTTCACATTGAAGGCAAAGAACTTTGGATCAGCCGCAGCGTGACGGTTTTGCCCGTTCTTTTTTTTGTGACTAGCGGCGTTCAGTATGTTCCGTTAGGACTGCGAGGCGCTGATCTGCCTGAAGGCGTTGGCCAGTGGGGGCTTCCCGGCGGCTATCTGGACTATGACGAAACCGCGACCCAAGCTGTTTATCGTGAAGTGTGGGAAGAGTTGGGGTTAGACATTCCTCAATTGATTGAAGATTTTCGCTTTGAAGGCAATTTGGAGCAGCCGTATGAGGTGTACAGCACGCCTCTGCGCAGGCAAAATGTCACGCTCAAATACGCGTTGATGTTTCATTTAGGCAGAGCCAATTTGCCGCCGCTAGTGCCGCAGGTATCTAAAGGCGAAGTCGTCGAAGCCCGCTGGTTTGAGGTGGCAGAAGCGCTGACAATGCCGTTGGCTTTCAACCATCACAAGGTGATGCAAGACTGTTTGAATAGCTACTATGCACCGGTCGAAAAACTCTCTCTTTAGAGATACTAGGGAATGGACTAAGGCCAAATTGCCAGTAAAGATTGCGATTAGAATAAGAATTTAAAACAACTTAAACTACTACCGGTAAAGACGATGCTCAAAATTCCTTTTGTCGAGCAAAACCGCGTGATGACAAAGTTAGGGCAAATGGTCTATTATATCCCAACTTTGCCGGGACAGCTTGCTAGTCCCGATCTTTCAGCAAAAGAGACATTGGTTTTTTTGCATGGCTTTGGTGGCGGATCGTCGGCGTTCGAATGGGCCAAAGTGTTTCCGGCTTTTGCGGGAGAGTACCGAGTACTAGCGCCAGATTTAATTGGCTGGGGAGCCTCTGCGCATTTAGAGCGAAACTATACTATTGACGATTATTTAAGCAGCATTCCAGAATTTTTTCAGGCGACCTGTGACGGGCCGGTAACGGTAGTGGCGTCGGCGCTGACGGCAGCTTTTATGGTGAGAATAGCGATCGCCCACCCTCACCTCTTTAAATCACTCATTTTGATGACGCCTGCTGGGCTCTCAGACTTTGGCAATGACTACACTCGTACCCCGTTTGCTCAAATCGTGAGTACGCCCATCCTCGATAAGCTCCTATACAGCGGGGCTATTGCAACTCGCTTCGGCATCGAAAATTTTCTAAAAAACCGTCAGTTTGCCGATCCTAGTCGAATCTCAGATGATATTGTTGATGCCTATTTGCAATCCGCTCAGCAACCTAACGCCGAATACACCGCGCTCTCGTTTGTTCGTGGCGATCTGTGTTTTGATCTCGCCGACTATATCGCTCAGCTAACCACCCCAACGACTCTACTATGGGGCGAAAAAGCTTCTTTCACGGGGCCAGATCTAGGTCGTAAGCTAGCAGATAAAAACCCGACGGCTATTAAGCTGTTTGAGATTATTAAGTCTACGGGCCTGACGCCTCAGCTAGAGCTACCCGCCGTTACTATTGGCATGATTCAAATCTGCCTAAAGGTATTAGCAGACGAGTAGCGTTGAGTTTCTCGCGCCTATTTACGACGACGAGCTTATGTCGCACTATTAGGTGTTGTGGCTCCTCTCACCAGTGCAGCCGCCTCAGGATCGACGGGCATGGCAGTCGCAGCGTTTGCACCTGTACCGCTGTTTACTTTCTCGATGACCTCTGCTTCGGCGGCGTCTTCAATACCGGCCATTTCTTCAGATAGCCCTGCTTCGGGTGGGCCATCGCTACCGTCTGATGAGCCGCTAGATAATGTCGTAGTTTGAGCCTGATCAGATTCATCTGCTAACAAAGCTTCAGCTTCAGCAGATTTGGGCGACGCTGCTGCTACTTCAGGCGCGATCGCAGCTTCCGATACGTTTTCAAGGTTTTGCTTAGGCATAGTGATTTCCACATGAACTTCACTGCCAACGCTATCGTCACTAGCGACCGCAGCCCTATCCTCTGCGGGCGGATTCTCGTCGGTAATAGTATCTGCCTCAGTGGTGAGTTGATCCACCGCGCTTACTGCCGTGCTCACTGGCGCACTTACCCCAGTCTGACTAGATTTGCTGGTCTTTTTAAAGATGTTGTCAACCGACAACGCTGCTGGAATATCAAAATCAGCTAGCCAGTCTCGCTTAAACCGCAGCTTACGAACAATGCCAGCGTCGAGGTTTTGCTGATCGCTAGCTTGCGATAGATCGGCAATTTTTTGGCCGATGGCTTTCCCGACTGTTTGTACCTCAGTTTCAGACTCAAAGGGTGCATACACAATTTCTTTGATCAAAAAACTCAGCTCCTTATTGCCACTGCGAGTAGTTTTGAGGTGATTTTGGGCGATTTTCTGCTTGATTTGTTTGGTCAAAAGCTTTTCGACTTGACCAAAAGATAGTTTGGGTTCACTCGTCATGATTTAGATTGCCAAAATCAGCTAACAAGCCCAAAGTACAGCAACCAGTTTGGCCTCCTGTGCAGTCCTAAATACATACTCAATGAATATCTAGAGCATGAGGGTGATCAAGCTTGCAACGACACCATGAAGCTCACTTAAGCCAGTCGATAATTGACTAAAAAATAACCGGGAATAGGAAACGCGAGCTTGAAGTTGTTTATGCTAAGTAAAGATACGTGCATTGTTTTTTAAGCTGTCCTTGTTGTTAGCCACCCGCGAATGAGCCCCCCCATTCTTGAAGAGCGCTTTGAACTCGAAAGGCCGCTGCGCCATACGGACTTTAGTACGGTTTATTTAGCGAGCGATCGCCGCTACCGCCATCGCCCCCACTGTCTTGTCACCGCGATTCGCTACCATCAGCGCGAGATGCGCCACCGTCTAGAGCGCGAAGCCCAAATTTTAGAGCGATTGGGACGTCAACCTCAGATACCTGCTCTAGTTGCCTATTTTTATAGAGAAAGCACGCCAGCCGAAATCGCTAATCCAGAAAATAATCTTTCAGAAAACACTTTTTACCTAGTTCAAGACCACATCGTTGGCCGTCCGCTCAGCCAAGAGTTGACACTGGGCAAGCCACTCAGCGAAAGCTACGTTACCAAGATCCTGCAAGACGTACTCACGGCGCTGATTAGCATTCATCAGCAAGGCGTCGTCCATCAAAACTTACAGCCGCAGCACCTAATTCGCCAAAGCCGCGATGGTCAAATTTTTATGACCGAATTTGGCGACCTCACTAAGCTTGCCCGCAGCCACATTGCCGCTGATGGGAGGCTCGGTAGCACGGTGCCGACAGCCTTGCCGCCCTACGCTGCGCCCGAGCAAATGCACTTCGATCACCAGGATCGAGAATTATCGGTTGGGCCTCAGCCTGCCAGCGATCTCTATGCGCTGGGGTTAATCGCCGTCGAAGCGCTCACGGGCCAGCGTCATCAGGACTTTATTTACGATCCGCAAACAGGCTTGCGGTGGCGTGAACAGCAAAATGACATCAATCTGCACCTAGCGGAATTTATTGATCGCCTGATTCGTTACAACTGGCAAGATCGCTTTACAACAGCTGAAGTGGCTCTCCAAACACTGAGACAGAGCTGCGATCGCCATCAAGTAGCTCATGACAGCCGCCTTGATACCGTCGTGGCCGCGCCTGGGCTCAATCCAAGCGCTGCGCATTCAACCTTACAGCCCCAGGCAATAGCAACTGAAATAGGCATTCACGCCTTTCCAACCCCACTGCCCATAGCAGAGGGCAACTCAAGATTCCTATCAACCCGCCCAACCCATTCGGTAAGCTTAACTAATCCAATTTTTCTAAAGCTGGTAATTGGCAGCGTCGCTGCCACACTGGCTCTCGGCGTAGGCGTTAAAGCCTATCAGTGGGGTGAGTACCGGGTGAGTCACTTACCCCAAACTTGGCAAAACTGGAAAGCTGCAAATCGCACTTACCCCGCCGCCTCTTCTAAAGATCTCGTGCCATTACTAGCGGATGGCAGCATGATGCTGAGGCCCGCTGCTGCCGAGGCTTTTTGGAATATGGCAGCAGCAGCAGCCAACGATGGTGTTGAGCTATATGCCCTTTCCGGGCACCAAGCAGAAACTGCGCCGACAACCGCTGAGCCAGACTACGCAACCGGCTATGCGCTGGATATTGGAGGTGAAACAGAAACTTCTGATCGTCAAATCAGCTTTACTAAAACCCAAGCTTTTCAGTGGTTACAGGCCAATGCTCAAACTTATGGATTTACGCTGTCGATACCAGGCAATAGCCTCATCGGTAGCGCATCCGCTGAGCCTTGGCACTGGCGGTACGTAGAGGATGACGCCAGCGAGAAGATCTTTGGCACCAAAGCAGATCAGCAATGAGCGGCGGTTAAAAGCCTATTGCAAAGCAACCCTCGCCATATTTTTTCTAGGGCTGGGTGCCGTCGGATTAGCTACTGACAACCGTCGCATTTATATAGACGATGACGGTATTACTAAAAAAGTACAATCAAAGCAGCCGGTCATCTAGCTCAGAGCTGCTGTCTTTTTGTAAAAGCCTAGAAAGCTGACCGCGAATGTCGGCTAGCTGAGGGGTGTTCATTTTAGGAATGACAATGAGGCGCACTTCAATTTCTGAAACGTTCTTGATACGAGTTGTTTTTTCCCATACTTTACGCTCCGTATCAGACTCTGACTCATATCGAAACGTCAGTACGTCGTCGCCAACTTCTAAAATTTCCACGTTTTTAAACCAGCCGTTGCTGCTTTGGATGTAAAGCCAAACGCCAGGTTTACCAACTAATTCCTTGAGTTTCCCTTCCATTCAACCGCGCCTCAACCAGTAGTTACGAAATTCAAAGTATCTGAACAAAAAACTACATCTGTCTATTGATGTATTTTTCTATTGATTATCTTAAATTATTGCAAAAGTTTAGCATCGCACGAAGTTTTGTATACGATTATTTGCTAATTCTTAAAAAAATCTAAAAATAATCGGCGGATGACCGCTGATGTCCTTGGTACTTTAGTATTCCCTTAAAGTACATATTTATCACTAGTTGCACGTTAGCTATGTCTGCTTTGGCCGCGACCTTATCGCCTTCGGACCCGACTAAATTAAGCCTCAATTTGACGGTAATTGGAGCCGGAGCCTGGGGATCAGCCCTCGCCCGGTTAGCCCACCTCAATGGGCATCGCGTTAGGCTTTGGTCGCGAGATGGTTTGGCTATGGCCGCTCCGGTGACATTGGCTGAAGCGGTTTTAGAAGCGCAGATTGTGCTGTCGGCGGTCTCTATGACAGGAGTTGCTAGTATCGCCCAGCAGCTCCAGCAGATTGCGCTACCAGCGGATGCAATTTTGGTAACGGCGACAAAAGGGTTGGATTCAAAAACAACACGATCGCCTTCTCAAATTTTTCAAAAGGCTTTTCCTGACCATGCGATCGCGGTTCTATCGGGCCCTAATCTCTCAGTGGAAATTGCTCAGGGTTTGCCCGCCGCGACAGTCATTGCCAGCACCAATAAACGGGCGGCTGAAACAGTGCAGCGATTGCTGTCTTCTGAGCACTTTCGCGTTTATACCAGCCTAGATCCGCTGGGCGCTGAGCTAGGTGGGACGCTCAAAAATGTGGTAGCGATCGCCGTTGGGGTCTGTGATGGCCTAAATCTGGGCACTAACGCCAAGTCTGCGCTGATTACTCGCGCCCTGCCTGAAGTAATTCGCGTGGGGATGCGGCTGGGCGCAACTGACGTAGAAACTTTTTATGGACTCAGCGGCCTCGGCGATATGCTGGCAACCTGTAGCAGCCACTTGAGCCGAAATTATCAGGTGGGCTACGGGTTGGCTCAAGGCAAAACGCTTGAGCAAATCTTAAAAGAAATTAAGGGAACGGCAGAAGGCGTAAATACAGCAGATGTGCTGATGGCGATCGCGGATCGCGACCAGATTGCGGTTCCGATTGCTCGTGAGGTAGACCAGCTACTGAAGGGAAAGATCACCCCCCTGCAAGCAGTAGAAGCTTTAATGGAAAGAGATCTAAAGCCTGAAGCGCGTGATTTGTAGCGCTATCCAACTATCTATATTGACGGGCTATTTAACGGGCAAGGTGATTTGAAAAGTTGTGCCTCGGCCTAGCTCTGAGCGACATTCGATGCGGCCTTGATGGATTTCGGTGACAATTTGGTGAGCGATTGAGAGGCCAAGACCCGTGCCTTTACCCGTGGCTTTGGTGGTAAATTGGCTCTCAAAAATTCGCGATCTGACACTTTCTGGCATTCCTCCAGCATTGTCGGTTACGGTGACAACCACCTGATTGCGCTCTAAAGCGGTGGCAATCGAAATCTCTCGCAAATTTTGAGTAGGCGCGCTTTCATCTAGCGCATCAATGGCATTGGCGAGAATATTCATGAAAACTTGGTTAATCTGCCCCGGATAGCATTGAATAGGTGACAGCTGGCCGTATTTTTGGTGGACAGTGATAGCAGAGCTAGAGCCGACTGCTTTAAGCCGATGCCGCAAAATGAGTAGCGTTCCGTCGAGACCTTGGTGCAGATCGTAAGCTTGCTTGTTTTGGGTGTCTGAGCGGGCAAAAGTCCGTAGAGATTGGCTGATGGCTTTGATGTGATCGCCGCTCGTAGACATAGAGGCAACCAGCTTAGAAAAATCTTCTGCGATGTATTCCAGATCGATATCTTCTGCATGGTCTTCAATTTTCTCAAGGTCGGCCTTAGCGATATGTACCCTATAGGCAGCTATGACCGTTTGTTGCAATGCAATATGCGCCAGCATCTGCTCTCCATATTGGGCCACAAAGCCGACGTTGCTGGTGATACAGCCAATTGGATTATTAATTTCATGGGCAACGCCTGCGACGAGTTCTCCTAGCGCTGAGAATTTTTCGCTTTTAACGACCCGCACTTGAGCCTGCTGGAGGTTATCGGTAGCGGTATTAAGCGCCGCTGCCCCGATTTCAATGCGGCTTTCTAGCTCTTGGTTAAACTGCATAAGCTGAGCTTTGGCCGCAGCTAGCTGGGTGCGATCAGTTTCGGCCCGTTGTAAGGCTTCCTTGAGCATTTGCTCGCGGTTTGCACTGGTAATCTCCATTTCAGCCCGCGTCAACTCAGATCTATCTAATCGCTTCTGCAAAACGCGGTTAGCTTTAGCTAAGGTTTGCAGTTCGTTCTGAATCGATTGCATCGTCAGGCTATCTAAGCTATCCAGGCTATCCAGGGTATTCAGGCTATCTATGGAGCCATTGACTGAGCTATCTAGTGATTGAACTGGTTGGTTGGTTGGGTTGTTTGGGCTATTAACGGAGCTAAAAGAAGTCACTTATTGCGTCGCTAGCAGTAGAGCAGTAAAGGTTTCGTTGTGAAAGTGAGTAGCTGTCTGTCCTGCAAAGGGACTGATTTCGCCATAGGCATAAAAGCCCATACTCGGTAACTTTGGGTCTAAAAACTGCTCAACAAGCTCATACTCTTCTTTAACGCGAGTGCCCAAAGCTTTCATTCTAGAGGCGCAAGAAATCATCAAAGCGGCGCTAGGGCAAGTCCCTGGATAAGCCGCTTGAGCTTTTTGAAAGGCTTCTTTGGTAGCGCTAAGCAGGCTGTCATTATCCGTTTCGGTGAACTGAATAGTGGATTGTTCGGGGACATGGCCAAAATAGGTAACGCTGCCGTCGGGATTACCGTTGCCGTTAGGCGATCGCAGGTAAAAGTCAGTTTCGTTGGGCTCATAAACGGCGATCGCCCCACTCCAAGCTCCCCCGCCCGACAACCGCACATCCGGTATGCCAAGGGTTTTCATGTAGAAGTCTTTAGTCGGCGCACCATCTACCTCATAGAGGGTATTCCCGTTAGACTTGGTGACGGTGGCTTTGGGGCCAAGTGGACGCTGACCTGAGGCGACACCATAGGAGACTTTGAGATTGCCTGCAAACGTTAAGACCACAACGGACGCCTGCAAAACTTCGGTTTTTGAAGGGGTGCTAATGAACTGGTAAGTCTTTTCAAACTGCCAAGCATCAGCGCTGAGTCCACCAATAATGGGCACGGTTGGGCCAAGCGCTGATCTGATTCCGTTTACCATGGCGACGCCATCGATCAATAGACCATCGCCGATTGTGTAGCAGAGTTTGATCGCTGGTGGTTGGGATAAAGGGTAATGAGGCTGGGAAGCGAAGGCATTAGCGATCGCAGCGCTAGCCACCGCGAAACTACCTTCATCAATTGGGTGGCCAACGCCTGCACTAAAACTCACTTCATCAGAGCAAAACAGCATCATCGTCAGCGAATCTTCTTGAAAAGCCATTGCGGAAGACATTTCGCCAACGCTGGTACCGCCAATCAGGAGAATGCCCGGATAGCTTTCTCGGATCTTTTTGAAGATGGCTTCATGCTCAAAGTCAACTGCTGCCATCACAATACCCGCCTGAGGAATATTGCCGCCTAGCGTTTTTTGGCACTGCTCTAGCGCTTCTTCTACCGCTTCTATCGAGTTGGGATCGATGCCGTGACCAACTACTGCTTGAAACATAAATACCTTTGCGGAGCCCGTTGTTTTGGTCAACTGGCCCTATTTTTCCCAAATGCTGGACATAAGCTATTAGGGCATTTAATTTGATTTTGCCAACAAAACGGCGAAATCTATGGAGAAACAATCACTTCCTTTAATATTTCGGGTGCTTTTAGGGTTTTAGGGAGAGGGGTTTCGAGTTCATTGAGATCCTTATCATCTGCTGGTTCATCGGTAGCTTGATCTATCGGTTTATCTAGCGGTCGATGAACTGGTTCGCCTCTTGGCTCGTCAATAAGTTCATCCGTGGGCTCGTTAATGAGTTCATCCGTGGGCTCATCGACGAATGGTTGCTCAGTTGATAGCGCGTCCGGTGAGCCTCCATTAAATTCGTCAAAATTCTTGAAAGGGCTAAAGAATTTGCTGGGATTTTCATCAGTAGGCAATTTCAGCGTTCTAGAAGGCTCGGTTTCAGAAGGCTCGGTTTCAGGATCAGGCGCGATCGGCTTAAGGCTTTCGATCTGATTGCGATCAGGGTTTTCTACGTCGTTTTTCTCATCTTTATCAACAGGTGGATCGGGAGTTTCCTCTATCGTGTACGGAGAAACATCTATATAAGGAGAAGCCTCGTTATCCGCCTCATCCGTTTCCTCTAGGAAAGGCGTTTCGTTTGGCGTCTCGTTTGTCGGGAGACTTACTCCAGCGTCACTATCCGGGAAAGCTTCTATTTCAGGCTCAACTTCAGGTGCTATTTCAGGCTCTATAGGCGGACTGTAGTTGGGATCAGCTATTTGTCCGACGGCTTCGAGCGGCAGTTCGCCGCGTGTCATTTTAGCTAAGTCATTGCGCTCATCCGGATCGTAATTAACGATCCGCACAGTACTATTGAAGGCATTTTTAATCAGGTTGCCTTGTTCGTCTATCAGCGCTATGTTGACCCAGTTTTGACCGGGCTTGAAGCCCTTTAAATACATTGGCTGCCACTGGTCAAAGACAAAGCGCTGACCGTTGAGATCACAGCGAATTTTCCAATCTCTCAGGGTGGGATCATCCTGGGCGATCAGATGCAAAGGTGCGTTGCTGAGGTAAAAGTCGAGCAAAATCGGCTCAGCCCCGTAGCTACCTTGGGGCTCGTTGTAGGTGAGCAACGGCTGGTTTGGTGAGGGAGTATTCTCGCCGGTTTTGGCAAAGACGTGAAAGGCAGTTTGGGCGTAGGCAGTAGCATTCTTAAAGCTTTCGCCCCAAGGTTTAACGGCTAGTACTCTGAGGGTGTGACTACCGGGGGCAAGTTCTAAAAATTCTAGAGGATCATCTAGGCTGTAAATTGATTGAGCGGGCTGATTGTCGAGAATGACCTGTAAATGCGGCCCTAAGTTGGTGGCTTCGTCTTTATAAATAGACAGTCCGCGTAACGTGATCTGGACGGCAAGGGTAGTCGTTTCAATAATTTGGTCGGGTTTCGGGAAGGCGATCGCCACTTGCGGCTGACTACCTGCCATTAGCTCAGCAAGATCTACAAAAATAGCCGGTGGCGCAACCTCTAAAATGCCGTCGTTTTTGCCGCCGCTGAGCTGCTTAACGTTACCGCCAATACTAGGCAGCTCAGGAAGTTCTAATAGCCGCACGGACTGAGTCTGACTGGAACAACCTACTAAAGACAGCACGACGAATCCAGCTATCAATCCACCGATTAATCCACCGGGGTGCCTAGTGGAAAATCTACCGAGTAATTGATTAAGAATGTGACTTGAAAGAAAACGCCTAGTCTGCTGCCCACACTGTAGGAGCAAACCGGCTAATTGTCTTAGCCATTTCCCTAGCCACCGTTTGCCAGCCTGCGTTACAGCCGCTATCCACTTCTTCATGAGCGCTCCCACTAAACGTTCGGGATCAGCAGAGCTAATCTTTGACTGATCATATGGGATGGCTGCACCGGGAATTAAAGTTCTAGAAAAAACACAAAGCTTCACATCTCTCTTTGTTTTCCTATGGATGATCTCGATCTTCGTCTATTTCAGGGATTGTTTTGGCTCAAAAGTCCGCCCAAAAACGCTTTATTTAAGATAGATTGTGTCGTTTTGTTAAAAGCAACGCCGAATTTTTCCATCCGCATGTACTGCGCAAGCGCGCAAGCCTTTTAGAATCGGCGTTTTCGCTGGTTGAAGGTTTGTTAACTTGACGTCAGTCGCTGCCAAGGCCGTGACTATAATACGTGAGAACATTCCTTTACCTTGCTTGGGTTTAGGCCGATGAAGCAGTATCGATCTAT
>JBGTIK010000391.1:0-3671 GCA_041745715.1 Phormidesmis sp. | reverse complement strand
GATTACAAAATCATTGTGCTCAATGACGATTTCAATACCTTTGAGCATGTGGTGAAGACGCTGACAACTTACATTCCCGGTGTCAGTAGCGATCAGGCGTGGGACTTGGCACAAGCGATTCACAATGACGGTCAAGCTGTGGTGTGGGTCGGGCCGCTAGAGCAAGCGGAGCTATACCATTCGCAGCTCGTTCGCGCGGGTCTGACGATGGCTCCTTTAGAAAAGGCGTAGAGTGAAAGGTGTAGCGTCAGTGATCGCTCAGCAAACATCATTAAAAGGCACCAAGTGGTTAGGAAGGGTAAGGGCAAAAAGCGAAAAAGCAGCGCCCACAAACCCTTACAAAGTGCCGAGAAAAGTGCGCAAAACGGCGGGCAAAACCCAGAGAAAAACCTAAAGAAAAAGCCGACAAAAGCACGATTAGTCGTCACCCACTCCACTTATATTTCGGGCCTGATCCCAATGCTCGAAAAACTAGCCAACTGCCCTGAAATTCAGACCATTACACCAGCCGTTATCTCGCGCGTAAAATCGAATTCGCCGACCTTTCGCCTCAAAGTGTCGGTGCCGATTACGGGCGGCCATAAGCTCATTGCCCGACAGCGAAAGTCAGCGCAAGAGGTATTTGTGATTACGCACTGGAGCAAAGAAGAGTTGGAGCAGGCAATTAATCGGTTGTAAGTAGGGTTAGACAGAGGGTGGGTAGCTTTGATTTGCATTGACCTAAAACCAAAAATGATGCGGTCTTACAGGTCTTTTTGAACCTGAAAGCAGCGATACAATGGAAGCATCGGTACATAGAGATTTTGCGTAGGTATGGCAGATCAGTTAATTCGAGCGATCGCAGCAGAGGGCGGTATTCGAGTCGTGGGCGTAACGACCACTCGCTTAGTAGAAGTCGCTCGTCAGCGGCATGGCTTATCTTACGTGGCAACGGCGGCTTTGGGGCGAGCGATGACGGCAGGGCTGCTGCTCGCTTCGAGCATGAAAAAACCGCAGTCGCGGGTGAATATTCGCATTAAGGGCGATGGCCCAATGGGTGGGCTGCTAGTCGATGCAGGACTTGATGGCACAGTGCGCGGCTATGTGGAAAAGCCGGATGTAGAGATAGCGCCTAATGCCGATGGCAAGCTAGATGTCGGCGGCGCGATTGGCGATGGCTACCTGTATGTGGTGCGGGATGTCGGCTATGGCTATCCCTATTCCAGTACGGTAGAGCTGGTTTCGGGTGAGATTGGTGATGACTTGACGCATTATTTGGCGACTTCTGAGCAGACGCCTTCGGCGTTAGTCCTGGGCGTTTTTGTCGGCGCTGATGGCGTTGAAGTGGCGGGCGGACTGCTATTACAGGTGATGCCCAAGGCCGCGCGGGATGAACTGCTCATTACGGTGCTAGAAGAGCGCTTGGCTGAACTCACAGGCTTTACGCCTTTGCTGCGAGCCGGTAAAACGCTGCCGCAGATTTTTGAAGAGCTGGTGGGCGATATTAGCCTAGAGATGCTGCCCGGTGCGCAAATGGTGCAATTTAGCTGTAGATGTAGCCGCGATCGCATGTTGAGCGCCCTTAAGCTTCTGGGCACCGATGAGCTAGCCGACATGATCAAAGTAGACGAAGGCGCTGAAGCCATCTGTCACTTTTGCAACGAAAAATACCTTGCCGACAGTGAGCAACTGCAAGGATTAATTCAAGAGCTAGAAGCTCAGGCGAATTGACCTGTCGCTCTAGGGCTTCTGCTCTAGGGCTCTTCGCCTGCATGATAAGAGCTCCGCACTAGCGGCCCGGAGCGCACATGCGCAAAGCCTAACTCGCGAGCAATGTCACCAAGCTGATCAAATTCTGCGGGTGTCCAATATTTTTGTACCGGCAGATGCGCTAGTGAAGGGCGCATGTATTGACCGAGGGTGAGGCGATCGCACCTAGCCGCTCGTAAATCTTGCATCGCCTCTATCAGCTCGGCTTTGGTTTCGCCGTGGCCGACCATCAGGCCAGATTTCGTCGCTACAGCCGGATCAATCGCTTTGACGTAGCGTAAGACGTTGAGCGATCGCTCATATTTGGCCCCCCGCCGCACCGGCCCCTGCAACCGCTTTACCGTCTCCACATTGTGATTAAAGCAAGCAGGCTGCGCTTGAGTGACCACTGCTACCCGCTGCTTTTGCTGCTGCGTTGCCTGCGTCCCGCTCCAAAAATCAGGCGTCAACACCTCAATCTGCGTCAGTGGATTGCGCGCGCGAATGGCCGCCATTGTCTTCACAAACCACCCGGCTCCCCCATCGGCTAAATCATCTCTGGCCACCGCTGTCAGCACCACATAGCGCAGATTTAGCAGCGCCACTGACTCCGCTACTTTGGTGGGTTCAGCTTCATCGAGCGGCATGGGTGAATGCCCTTTATCCACTTGGCAAAACGCGCAACTCCTAGTGCAGGTCGGCCCCATCAGCAAAAAAGTCGCCGTCTGATTGGCATAGCATTCCCCCCGATTTGGGCAACGGCCCTCCTCACAAATCGTGTGAATCTGCCGTTGCTTAATCACCTTTTGCACCTTTGATAGCTCACTGGCTTTACCAATTGGCCTTCTGAGCCAGTCTGGCATCGCCAGAATATCAGGGCGAGTCGGCGATGTTTTAACCGGCGGCGAATCAGGAAGGGTCATAGCAGGTGGAAAAAGTCAGAATCTATATAGTATCTATAGCTTACAAGAGCCAGCTTACGAGAGCCTATGAAGGCTCGGAATTTATCATTCATCGTTTCAGCTTGTTTCCTTACCTGATGATCTGGGCAACTTTAAACCAAGCGTCTAGAAAGAAACCAGCGTCTGTCAGGGGTGAATCTTTCTTCATCTTGCCAGCTATTTGCCAGTTAAAGGAGTTCGTCGTGGCCAGCCATAAAATTTTAGTAATCGACGATAGTCGGGTGATTCGGGCCCGCGTAAGAGACATGCTGCCGCAGGGTAATTTTGAAGTCATCGAAGCCAAAGATGGCATCGAAGGTATTGATGCGATTCGTGCTCAAAAGCCCAACTTGATTATGTTGGATTTTTTACTGCCTCGCATGAGCGGCTACGAAGTGTACCAAGAGATTCAGACGCAGCCAGAATTTCAAAAAATTCCGCTGGTGATGATGTCCGGTCGTCGTGAAGAACTAACCGAAAAAAATCAAGAGCCCTTCGAGTTTTTTGAATTTATTGAAAAGCCCTTTGAGCAAAAAGAGCTAATCGGGGCTATTAAAGGCGCGATGGCCAAAGCTCGTAAAGTGCGCCCGCAATCTGCTACTACTGCTACTGCTGCTGCTATCATCACTGCTACAGGCATCAACGCTGCTGCCGAAATCGCCGCCCTTCAGCGGAAAATCGATACGCTGACTCAAGAGGTTGCTGCTCTCAAAGTCCACAACAACAAAATTCTCGCTTTTATTAAAAAGAAGCTGGGATAAAGCGAGGCGCAATACGACCTTGCTCTATGCTGCTTTTCCCAAGTGAGCTGAAGGCGTTTTGGCAACAGGCGTTTCGACAATCGATTTTGGTGAAGCATTATTTCAACCGACATTCCGCACTTCCAATTGGCACATTGGGTATTTAAACGAAGCAATAAGAATCACAGCCATTTTTTCTAGCATGGTTCTCAATAGTTAACCTTAATTGAGAATTTTTATGACTTAGTTCATTTGAACTGCT
>JBGTIK010000390.1:0-6610 GCA_041745715.1 Phormidesmis sp. | reverse complement strand
GGCACACTGCTGGCAATCCGCAGCTCGCGCAGCGTGCTGGCTGCTTCCGGGGTTAGGGTCACTCGTAGCGGTAGGGCCATCGTTTTGTAAAATCAGTATCGGGCTTTTCTATCCTACAAAATATTAGGCTCATCTACTTAGTTCGTTTTCAACCCTTCCATGAAGTAGAAGACATCCAGCGACAGATGAATCGGCTGTTTGACGATATAATGACGCCTGCCAATCAACAAAATGGGGTTGAGCTAGCCTTTACGCCAGCGGCTGAGTTTGATGAAACTGAAGACGCCTATCACCTCAAGCTTGAAGTGCCTGGACTAGAGCCTAATGAGCTTAATATAGAAGCAACTTCAGAAGCGGTTTCCATCAGCGGTGAGCGCAGGTCTGAAACCAAAACTGAAGAGCGAGGCGCTGTTCGCAGTGAGTTTCGCTATGGTAAGTTTCATCGGGTGATGCCTTTGCCCGGTCGGATCGACCATCAAAATGTGTCGGCAGACTACAAAAACGGCGTACTTGAGCTGAAGTTGCCCAAAGCTGAAGAAGAGAAAAATTAGGATTGTCAAGGTCAGCCTGAATTAATACCTGTGAGGCCATCTTGAGCCAAGCTGCCCTCCTGAGCAAAGCTTATGATGGCCAAGGTTATTGTTTCAACCGGAGGATTCAGTATTTGTCAAAAGACTTCTCTGAATCCTCCTAATCTTTACTTTAGTAGCCAATGCGATCGCCCTCACTCACAATCCCTAAAATGTCTCGGTTATAGCGCTCAGCGGCGAGTAAGATTTGAATATGGCGATCCGCACAGATCCCAGAGAAATTGTTCAATGCTCGTTTGGCGGCAGTTATATCTCTAGGCGTGTCTCTGGATATATCTCCATCGGTAAGATCCCGCTCAGCCGATAAGCTAGTGATCAAAGCGCTAAAGCCCAAGCAGGCAAGACCGTAGATTAGCTGCTTTGAAAGGTAGGCGTCAGGTCGAGACAGCGGTGGCTGCGCCCCGGTCACCGAGGGCTGCGGTGGGGTATAAAAGTAGCCGCCGTGGGAGTCAATTGCGCCGCTGAAAGTTGCAAATGTCAGCCTGACATAGTTCCAAAAATGGAGCGATCGCTTACCCAACGAATAGCTCAATAACCCCACTTTTTTCAAACCTTGGCCTCGTTCTGCTGGCAGCAGCTCATAATAATCGGTACAGTCAAACACGGTAAATAGTTCGGCAATGGGCTTTTGGTCAGGCTCCAAAATGTCCTGCTGACGACGGATCAAAGCTTTAGAGGGAAGAATATAGAGATACGCCAAAAAAGATGAGACAAATCCTTCTGCTCCATTTGCCTTTGAATAGGTAATTTGTCTAGGCTCAATACCACCTTGCGATCGCATCTGTACATCTCTCAGTTGTCCCCCTTCAGCAGCATGAGCATCAAAGTTAACAATGCCATAATGGCTTACGTGGTCTTTGGGAGCCATGTTTTCTTGCAGCGATCGCACTACTACATTGCCCAGCCGATAGCCGCCTTCGCGAGTTTTCGCCGGAAAACTCGCATAGTTAACCGCCGTAGAGGCAAGCTTTAGCGCCATATCTCCTTCATTGCTAAACAAATAAGTCTCTTCAAACCGCCGCAATGAAGAACTTAAAAAGTTTGCCCGACCTGAAATAATCGTTTCTGCGGGAATATCTGGAGCAACTAGCACCAGCCGTCCTAGCGCAAAAACATTGCCAATTTTAGAGGACGGTATTTTTGCCTTCGTAGCGGTATTTAAGTTGCCAATAGATCGCTGGTCAAACACATCCGAAAGAATCCGAACCGTGTCAGTAACCACAAACGCGCCCATGCTGTGGCCAATAAACGAAAGCTTAATACGGCGCTGCTGATCCCATTCTTCGGCTTCTCCTTTAGCAGCACTCGCGGTTAGGATGGCTTTGTCTAGCTGGCGAATCAATTCAACTAAATCGGGCACTCCATAATTAGTAGCCCGGTAAGAATCTCGTAAGTACCCAACAATCCGTAGTAAAAACAGAGTCAAAATGAGCGAGACAAAAACGGTCGCTAGCACGAGCAGGCTGACACCCAAAAAGCTAAATTCTACTGAGTTAGATGCCTTTTCGATAAAAGCAGCCAGCACCAAACCGCCCAAAACAGCCAAGGACAGCCCCAAAATTACTCTAAAAGCAATTGGTAGCGACTGCTGGGCGTAGCGAAGCTTGTCGCCCAATCCATCATTGCCATCCCCTTTTATTTGCTCAGAAGGCCAGCGATAGCCGATCAAAACCAACCCTGGAGAGCGGCGATCGCAGTACCTCGCAATATGATCTCTAATCTCTTGATACCAGCCCTTGACTCCGCTGCGCTGATTAGTAGAACCAACGGTTGAAAAATTGCCGAGCGACGTATTGTATCCATGAATTGCAATCAAAATTTCTGGCTCAGATTGAGCACACAAAAAAGCCGCTATTCGATCAATATTTGCTTGAGGATTTGTAATCTCTCTGACGCCGTCTTCTACATTGTTAGGAGCGGTACTCCCAATAAAATAAGCCGGAAAATCGTCAGCAGATGGAGGAATTTCTTCCACGCTTAGCAGATATCGACCTTTGTTTTGTGACAGATTGCTTGAAGTATCAAACACTACAGTAGCCTCCTACAGATCGCGCTCAAGCTGCTCATTCCAAAAAGCGGCTTCTATCTTATGCCCATCGAGATCGCGAACGAAGCAGCCGTAATAAGGTTCGCTGTATTCGACTCTACCACCCGGACGCCTTCGCCTGTACCACCTGCCGCTAAGGCTGCCTCGTAAAAGGCATGAACGGCCTCTTGGGTCGGCGCAATAAACCCAATGTGTGTGCCATTGCCGATAGTTGCAAGCTGACGATTGAACGGCGTTTGCACCCAAAATTCGGGAAATTGTTTACCGTAGGCAACAGCACCGGGATGTTCCATCAGTCGCTTGCAGCCGAGCGCGGGCAATACTGAGTCGTAAAAGGCGATCGCCCGCTTAAAGTCGTTAGTGCCAATCGACACATGAGAAATAATGCTAGGACTGTCATTCATCGCTCAAATCCCTCAAATCCTTTGCTGATATGGACTGATTTTAGTACGCAGATCTATCTTCCTCAACAGCCCATATACGATTGAGTCTCCATTTAACAAAATCTATATTTCTCCACCTACAGAAATAAATGCAGACCCACGTCATCTCTACAGATCCGAATGATGACTGGAATAGGAAACAGAGCTTGAGTGCGATCCAGATTGGCCAGAACAACTCATGATTGAACTCGAAGGCCGTCCGATTGGCTGCGTTTAAATTAGACCTCTTGTCTTTTTCCGAAAGGAAATTTGTTCCTATCCTCTAGAACGGTGCCAAATAGTGAAAAGGTTATCAGTGGACAATTTTTCCAGTCGCTTACTTAGAAAATAGCCCTATAAACAATAGACTTTATCGGCAATAAGAGGGCAAAAATGCCCTCAAAGCTTTATGGAATGGGCACTTCAGCCGTTTTTTGACTGATCGCTGAAACCCTTGTGTAGTAAGGGTTTCCACTATTGCCGATAAAGTCTAATGCTTCGCTGTGAGCTTTCACGCCATGACTGTAGAGAGAATAGAGAGAATATTTGCAAGCGCCAAGTTCTTTTATCCGACCGATGCAGAGCCAACTCGGGTGGTGATTACAGAATCTAAGGATGCGATTGTGGTGGCTTGGCAAGTAGAACAAGGACAAACCATTCCAGCGCATACTCATCCGGGCGGGCAAGATACCTGGACAATTTTGACCGGCAGCGGTGATTACTGCTTAGATGAATCGGGCAATACAAAGCCGATTGTTACCGGCGATGTCGTGGTTGCTCACAGCGGCCAAATTCACGGCGTCTTCAACAATGGCAACGGGCCCCTGCGCTTTATCTCGGTAATCTCGCCTGCTGATGCAGGCTATCATCCGGTTTCTTGAGGCCGGTTTCTTAAGGCCGATTTCTAGGTTCGACTTCTTAAGTTAGATTTCTCTCGCCAAAGAAAAGGCACTAAAAAGTACAATTGAACTACAATTTGAATATGTTCTCTTTGAGCATGTTCATGCATGCATGATTTAGCCTGTCTCAGGCCAAAGATCTGATTGAAGAATTAATCTATTGAAAAATTAATCTAAGGAGTTCACCATGAAGCTTATTCCTAGCCTTTCGTTCAATGGCCGGTGTCGGGCCGCGTTTGATTTTTATCGGCAGTGTTTGGGGGCTCAAAGCGGAGAGTGCATGACCTGGGGCGAATCACCGATGGCGAATGAGATGTCGCCTGATTTACATGACAAGGTGATGCACACGTCGTTGTCAGTCGGTGACTTCGAGCTGATGGGCTCAGACAGTCCGCCGGAACATTATCAAAAGCCTCAAGGTCTTTCTGTGGTGATTACGACAGATGATGTGGCTAAAGCAGAGCATATATTTCAGGCTTTAGCTGAAAACGGTCAGATCCAGATGCCGATGCAAGAGACTTTTTGGGCTGCTCGCTTTGGCATGTTAATTGATCAGTTTGACATTCCTTGGATGGTGAATTGTGACAAAACTGTGGAATAGATAGAGCCTCCGTTTGTTCTGTCACCACGTGGGGTGTGGCCTAGGGCAAGACGCAACGATTGGAGCGCACCAATGGCATTAATGGCATTGTTCGACAACAAATTGGACGATGGCATCGACGACAGAACAAGTTTGGCACAAGTTTGAAAAGATGTGGGAACAAACGAAGGTAACAATCCGATCAGTCGTGAGCTACTTCAACTGGATTTGGCAGCAAAGTCGGTTTAAGACCACAGCAGCCCAACGATCCGAATTTAGCCGTCCAACCATGGACTGGGCATGACCTTTTAACCTATCCCACAATTATCTGACGCATAACCAAACAGTTAAACGGATGACTAAACAGTTAAACAAATTGCTTGAGAGAACAGCTAATGCTCGTGATCGTTTTTAAAGGGCTTGTCTTTACAAGCTTGAAAAATGAGCGTTGGCTGTTCTTCCTTCTAGCTTGACTTTTCTAAGCGTATTTTTAAGCGGAAGCGGTCCTAAGAAGATTGGCAGCGCCCTTCGTTTTTACCAGCCATTTCGCGTTCAGTGTTTGGCCTAGTCTCTTGTTCGATTTTTTGCTGACGCTCAGCGACGATGGTTTGCAGCTTAGGCCGTCCAGTCATTACCAAACGCTTTTCGGCCCACAGATCGTAAATCTTATTCACCAATGGGCCAATTACGGGCCAGCGCGTGGGCGCATACATCCAGCCAATGCCTAAGGCGCTATAGACTTCTTGAAAAACAGCAACATTTTTAACTACCGTGCCATCGGCACGTACAGCATGAATCCGGCCCATTGCCGTTTCAAAGTCAATCCCGCCATTTTTCGCGGGGTCATAGCTGAGATCGGCAATGTCAGTGAACTTAACCAAACCGCGTCCGGCGTCTTTTTTCTGTAAAAAGCTGACCTCGCGCAGGCATAGCGGGCATTCGCCATCATAAAGCAAATTGATTTTCCACGGGGTGTGAGGCGGTGATGTCATGAAGCTGTTGTTGTGATAAATGTTGTAATAGATGTTGTGATAGATTGGCTTACTGAATGGGCGTCATCATTTTTGGGCAAGCAGAATCGGAGACTGTACCCGCATCGCATTCGATCAGGCAAGGTTCGCTAAAGGCCGGATCATTCTCAGGAGAGAGCGGCATTTCACCAAAGATCATCTTGCAGCTCAGATCGCCAAAGTCTGGCGTCATGGTAAGCGGAATGCCAAACTTTTCGGTAAAAAAGGCTTGGGTGGGCAGCTTGCACATATTGACGCACATGCCGACGCACTGGCTATCGGCGAGGTATCGGCATTTTTGGATATGGACGGCGCTAGGCTGCTGGCGCACAGTGCCATCTAGCCCCTTCACATCCGCTTGAGTCACCTCACAAGGCCCTACCAACCACTCAAACATCTGCGCGGCAAACCACGCATTCAGCACACACACTAGCCTTGTCGGGGAAAAAACGGTGCGAATCACCCACCGCACAGGCGCAGGTATCAAAGAGTGCAACACTTGCGCCACAGCCGCCTGCTGCTCAGCGGCATTGCGGCCCTGCATAATTTTCTTAGAGAGATCGACAAATCCGCCATAGCCGCTGACTTGTGTTTGCGCGCCGATAGCGTTGGCCATTTTGCGAGAAAATAGCCAAATAAACAGGCGGTCCAAAAGATTGTCATCATAGGCGTCAGCCGTCTGCATAGGAACTCCTAGCGATCGCGTCTCTCACGCAGTGTCTTTTAAGTGTCTTCTCCATTATGACGTTTAGCTATGACGTTTAACCGTTAGACTTAATCGGAAATAGGTCGTTAAAATAGAGTAAAGGAATATCGAGAGGCAGGTTGTTCGATGAAAGTGAACTATGCAGAGCTAAAGAATAGACCCCGCATCCTACAAAGCCTGACCGGGTTAAACACCAGCGAGTTTGAAGCGCTACTGCCAAGTTTTGGTGCGGCGTGGGCGTGCTTTGAGGCCGATACCTTTGAGCGCGAAGACCGCCAGCGGGCCAGAGGAGCAGGCCGCAAAGCGGAATTGGCGCTGCTAGCAGATAAGCTTTTATTCATCCTGGTGTACTTCCG
>JBGTIK010000389.1:0-2446 GCA_041745715.1 Phormidesmis sp. | reverse complement strand
TGGATCGTTCAACACGGCCAGACGAACGATCAAAGGATATGAAGCGATGAATATGATTCGTAAGGGGCAAATTAGAGATGCCGCGAAAGGAGATGTCATGGGACAGATCTCCTTCATCAACGAAATCTTCGGGGTCGCTGCCTAATTAGGGGGTGATGATGGAGTTATTCTATCTTCAGCCACTTCTTGCAACAAAGCCGTTACTTCAGCGGCGAAAGCGGAGTGAATGGCAATCAACAATTAGGCATTGATGCCAGCAATTTCTAATTCCAATTTACAGTTGATTGAGTTCGCCATAGACCGATGGCAAGATTTTCAGGAAGGCTCACTTACGAGGATGGTAGCTTCTCTGTCTAAGCCTCTCTGTCTTTTGTCTGGACTATTGTTATAAGCTGTTTGTACTGTTGTTTTAAAAAACTTACAACAATCCTTAAAGCAGTTTGTTTTCATCGGAGTTAAGGAATTAGTGGAAAGTGGAAAGTTCAGATAGTTGGCAAAACTGGGTGTTTACCGTTGGGTACCTCGCTTTTATAACATTTATTATTTGGCAAATTGTTAAGCCTTCTAACAAGCAGCCTTAGCACAGATCTTTTCTGCTTTAAAGAAACAGAAAAAATAGCTGTTTTGGCAGTAGCTGTGGTCACGAGGAGTGCTGCCGGGGGGTTTGGCTGGGTAAAAGTCGCTAGAAGTTTCATGCCTTAATGATGCAAACTTTAAAATTCTTAATCAAGGGCTTATTGAGTATCTAGTGCGATTGCTTACCCTAACGGCTGGTAGGATAAGAAAGCTCAGATATTAATTGGCGCGTGAAGACTTTATGGGGAGCCAGCCGCAATGCTGAAACGGTTTATGAATTGGCTACTGCACCGGTTGCAAAAAGTATTAGGTGGATTGGGCGGACAGCGAGGTAGTTCGCGCGCATCCAAATCGTCTCAAACGCCGCCAATCACCAGTAATTTGGCTCAGCGGGCAGCAGATGCGATCGCTGCTCAAAACGCCGAAGCGGCTAAAAATGACGTGATCGCCACGCCCCAAGCGAGTGCCGAACCTGCTATCCCTACCACCGACCTCGACCCTTATAGAAAATTAGACGCGGCTGGGTCAGCGCTGCCGATAGATGAACCCGCAGCGCCTAGTTTTCCTGCCGAAATATCAGTGCTGCTATCCACTGCCTCCATTCAGAATTTTGATCAAGGTTCTGAGCGATCGCCCGCTAAAAATCAATCGCGCCTAGAAGATTACGCACCACTATCTGAGCCCGATCAGCCGTCAAACGATCATCTGCCCAAAATTCACGATTTGCTGCCAGCCGTTGAGCCCCATCCGCTTGTCGATCTAGAGGTTGCTAGTGAGCTATCGGATGAACCCTCTGCCGAGGTATCGACTGAAACAGATCAGACAGATATTGCCGAGGCTCAACCCCTTAGATCTGAGGGGCAGTCTCAGCTAGAAGCAGAGGCTGTTGGGCCTATATTGCCTTCTTCTACTTCGACTTCTTCGACTTCTTTTAAGGCACCTTCCGAGTCACCGATTGAGCAGGCTGTTCTCTTGAGCTTTGATATTATTGAAAGCCAGCCTAGCCAACTTGAAGAAGTTGCGCTAGAGCCTTCTCCTCAACCAGCCGATTCCGCGCTACAAATCTCTCTTGATATCGAAGCAGCCTCTGTTGTTACAAATGATCGATTTGAGAATGACCCAGTTGAGCTTGATCAGACGTCAGATCCCGCTTTAGTGAAAAATGGTGTTGTTAAACTACTATTTACCCTCAAGCAGGGTAACTTTCATGGCTATATTGCGCCTGACGATGGCTCCAAAGATATCTTGTTTCACGAAAAGTATATTAATGCTGAAATTTTTGAGCGTTTAGATCGCGGTACACGGGTTGTTGCTTCTATAAAATATATGGAAGGTAAAGCTTATGCTACTAAGGTTCATCTGCTGCTGTAAAAAAATTACAGAAATAGCTTGTAAGCCGGGTTATGGCTCTCATTCCAATAGCAATAGCCTAGCGTTTCTAAAAAAGCCTCCCATTGATTCATTTCCAGGGGGGGTACCTGCATTCCCACGACAATTCTGCCGTAGTCAGCGCCGTGATTGCGGTAGTGAAATAAGCTGATATTCCAGTTAGGACTCATTGCCGAGACAAAGTTAGTCAGCGCCCCGGGCCGCTCAGGAAATTCAAACCGATAGAGCAGCTCGTTATTAGCTAAGGGCGATTTGCCGCCGACCATGTGTCTCAGGTGCATTTTAGCGAGTTCATCATCCGTCAAGTCGAGCGTTCTAAAGCCGCAATTTTCAAAGTTTTGCGCAATCTCATGCGCATCGGCTCTGCCGCTCACTTTGATGCCGACAAAAATGTGAGCCTTGGCTTCATCGGCAATTCGGTAGTTAAATTCGCTGATGCTGTGATCGCCTAAGCAATCGCAAAACTTGCCTAAGCTCCCTG
>JBGTIK010000388.1:0-20507 GCA_041745715.1 Phormidesmis sp. | reverse complement strand
CCCCGCTTCCGCCGCCGTCTTTTTCAACAATAACGACACTCTCAACTTCACAGGTGGCTTTAAAGCACCTGCTCCAAACGGAAAATACGAGTTTCAGAAAGTTGACAATACTTATGCCGCTATAAATGGCTCTAGCTATGGCAACTTTGGGATTGCATCAAATTCTACAGGCGCTTTTCTACCCTTTGGCACCAATAGCGTATTAGCTAGTAATGAAATTCTCAGCGTTGACTTTACTAATTCAGCGACTTATTTGAACAAAGAGTTCTTGAAAGTGACCAATGGTACAGATTCTTTCACATTCGTCATTACGGGTCTCACTAGTCCACCAGTACAAGTTCCAATCCCTGGCGCTACTTTAGGTTTCGTTGGGCTAAGTGGAAACTTTGTAAGCTCCACTGGTAGTGTTTTAGGTACAGGTGCCTTAACTAGCAATTTTGGATCCACCAGTAGTACCTACTCTGCTTTCTTAGAGGTCACTAAGGTTGCAACTGTCCCTGAGCCTTCTGCGCTAGTAGGTCTAGGCTTAATGGTCGGTACGGTCTTAGTCATTCGTCGCCGTCAAGAGGTGTCTGCATAAGCAGTTATCAGTTGAGCTAGGCAACCTTTGTCATTAGCAGTGTTTCTTAGCCTGCTAATGGCAAGAAAATCCCCAGACGACATAACATAGGGCCAGAATTGATGCACCCCCATCAATCTGGCCCTATTCTTATAGATGATATGCCCCTTTTTTGATTTCTATGCTGCTCAAAGCCGACCAACGCTCAAAGCTTGATCCAACCGACGATGCGCTGTTTTATAGCGCCCCGCGATTTGTCACCCATGTCGATGAAGGCTTTATTGCCCAACTAACGGCTCTGTATCGCGATCGCATTCCCCCCAATAGCCGCATCCTCGATATGATGAGTAGCTGGGTATCGCACCTACCCACCGACATTCCTTACGACCACGTAGAAGGCCACGGCCTCAACAGTAAAGAGCTAGCGCGTAATAAACAGCTAAACCACTATTTTGTGCAGAATCTGAACGAAAATCATACTTTGCCGCTAGCTGACTGTACTTTCGATGCAGTAATCAACACCGTCTCTGTGCAGTACATTCAGTACCCTGAGCAAATTTTCACTGAAGTTTACAGGGTACTCAAGCCGGGTGGAATCGCGATTTTTAGTTTTTCAAATCGGATGTTTTATGACAAGGCGATCGCCGCTTGGCGAGAAGGCACAGAAGCCAGCCGAGTTGCGCTGGTAAAGCGCTATTTTGAAGCGGTTCCAGGCTTTGGCAACATTGAAACCGTGACGCACAAACCAGAAATTCCAGCCTTTTTACAAATGCTCAGTCAGCTCACCGGCAGCGGCGGCGGCGATCCCTTCTATGCCGTGGTTGCCGAGCGCATGGAACCACTGGTGAAAGCAGTGAAGTGATCGACGGATTTGATAGGCTCATTCTGTCAGTATCAAGGCTTCCATTGCTGTCTGTAAATCTTGGGTAAGATCAGCGATCGCTCTTCTGCGCTTCCCCTTATAATCCGCCAGTCGCCCGCTTACCGCAATCGGCTCACCCACCGTCAAAATCGCCCTTTGCGGCCCAAGTTGCGGGCGGCTGAGGGTTTCGCCCTTAATTTTGCCCACCATATCGCGCAGCAGCAGCGTCGTTTCCGCAAAGCGATCCGCGCTCGGATGCTCCTTCACATAGTGACCTGTCACCGCCACAAAGCTCTCCACTAAGCGCATATGCCACATCCGCAAATTCGCCCCCTCCGCCACCCGATCTGCTAAGCCTAGCTCCACTGGCGTCATGCTAATCGTATCCTCACGAAAAATCCGACTCCACCCTGCCTGCTCTACCTTGCGACAGCGATCAATCAAGCTGCCTTTAGGCCGCACATTAAAATACTGCTCAGCCACCTGCAAAGCTTCGTCCATCAGCACTTTTAGCCGCTCGGACAACCGCTCATTGGGGCAAACTGCTAGCTTAGAGCGATCAAAGCTCACCCCATAAAAATTCTGATAATAGCCCTCCATCAGCGTCAGCAAGTGCTCTGCTAAGCGGTATAGCCGCCGGTATAAGCCAGCTTGCTCAGGTGGGGCAAGCTCTAGCCACGCACTGGTTTTCAGAACCTCAGCCAAGCCGTCTTTCTGAAGGCCGTTATCAACCTCCAATTCGTGAATCAAAGCTTCTAGCTGCCGCCAAGGCGGATCAATATAGCGATACTGAATTCCCACCGGCAAAATCACAACCGCCTGATCTTGCTTAGCCGCTTGCAGATCTTCGGCGCACCAAAAAGCTAGCTGTGCCATTCCGGGCTCTAGCGGACTGACTATTTCGTTATGGCCGTTATTGCCGCCTTCGGGCGCTGCGGCTAAGGGAAATTGGCCGTTTAGAAAGAGCGATCGCGCCGTCTTGAGTGCCCGCAAATCAAGCTTGCCGCGCTGAATCGGCACCCCACTCAAGCGAGAAAAAAGCCAGCTCAAATAGTTGCCAGCCCACAGCGGAATGCCGCGATCATAAATGAAGTGAGCGTGAGTTGGTTGCAGCTTCAGCCCCATTTGCCGAGCCGTCTGCGGCAGTGCTTGCCAAAACAGATGACTAAGCATGTAGGGATCGTTAGAATTCGGATGGCGAAAGGCAATCAGCAGCCGTGTTTTACCGGCCGCGAAGTCATCATATTGCTGAGCTAGCCTCTCTACATGGCGCGTTTCTATCGCTGTCACGTTGGTTTTCCAGGCCGTTATAGCAGGCATCAGCGGCGTCAGGGCTCGTCTTAACCAACCAGTATAGTTCGGGGGAACAAAATCGAGAGCAGGCTGAGCGCGAGTCGGAATCGAAGGCATTGCGAAAGCTAGCTAGGCGCTAAGGGGTGACGAATCAGGATGAAAAATCGGGGCTCTCAACGAGCGATCGCATCCTTTATATCAGATTTCCCTGTTTTGCCAGTCAAACGGCTGTCTTTGCCTAAGCTGGCACAAGCAATCGCCCTGCCTGCTCAAGATCGCTGATACTGCATTCCCGGTAGCTGCACCACCAAACCCGATAGCTCTAACTGCATCAGCGCGCTCAGCACCGCTGCGGTATCCATCTGCGCGCCCTGCACAATATGATCAAACACCATCGGCTCGACCGATAGGGTATTGAGAACTTGGCTTAGAACGGGTGATAGATTGCTCAATACCCATGGATCAATCGCCAAATCGTCCTCCGAAGCAGTCAAATCTGAAGCAATCGACTCTTCCCTGAGCTTAGTCTTTCTAATCTTGCTAGTTGTGTCAGTCTTGCCAATTTTACGGGTCTTGCTAGTCGCGCTGTGAGCAATCTCAGCCTCAACAGGCACGGCTACATCTACCGGCGGCAGGGCTGCTAGCGCTTCAGCCAACATCTGCTCACCCAAAATCATCTGCGCCCCCTCACTGATCGACTGCAAACAGCCCGCCCCCTGCACATTGTCCAAAGCGCAGGGCAGCGCATACACCTCCCGGCAATAGTCATTCGCTAAGCGCACCGTGATCAGCGCGCCGGAGCGGGCCGGAGCCTCCGTCACCAAAATCGCCCGCGAAAGTCCCGCAATAATCCGATTACGCTGTGGAAAATGCACCTTATCCGGCAAGGTGCCATCAGCATATTCGCTCACCACCAGCCCAGTCGCTACAATCTGCTCATAAAGCTCCCGGTTACGAACGGGATACACCACATCTACGCCAGTACCTAGCACCGCGATCGTCAGCCCCTGCTGCTGCAAACAGCTCGTATGCGCCACCGTATCAATGCCAGCCGCGAGCCCAGAAACAATCACTACCCCTTGACGAGTGAGGTGGCGGCTGAGCCGTTGTGTCCAGCGCTGTCCATAGGCGGAAAGGCTGCGCGTGCCGACGATGCCGACACTGAGCGCATTGGGATGATCGTTTAGCTTTAGGTTGCCGCGATAGTATAGCAGCGGCGGTGGATCGTTAATAGCAAACAGCAGCGCCGGGTAGTCAGCGTCAGCAGGCGTCCAAAAAGACTTGTTTTCTTGCTCATGTTGAGCCAGCAGCTTGACAGGATCTAGCTTGGCCCGCTGAGCTGCGATCTTCTCAGCGCTCAATAGACCAATTCCATCGACCGCTAGCAGATCGCCCGCCGTTGCCTGCCAAGCCACTGTCAGTCAAAGACCCAAAGTGCTCCCACAGATGCTTGAGGGTGACTGGCCCCACCCCTTTAATTCGTGACCAAGCCAGCCAATATGCTCGTTCTGTTGCCAATCACTTACCCTGCTCTTTGGACTGTCAGTTAACGGTGAGTTGACTTTTTTGAGCTGCCTTTTCAACCGCCCTTATCAACCGCCTTTTCAACAGCTAGAGTGCCCAGCGGATAGCATTGCTAGATTTCGGCAAGATTCTTTGACGACTTTCCGGCTAGATTCTTTGACTATTTTTTCTTGCTAGGTGGGTTGAGCGCGTTGTCTAACACTTCGCGGGCAGATTCAGCGTCGTCTTTAGCGTCACGGTATCGTAGGTTGGTTTGAGCAAAGGTTTTGAGCGTTTTAAAGCCATTGTTGAGTTCTTCAATTTGCTCTTCTTCAATCACTTCATCGGTGAAGAGTAGATCCACCAGTTCACGGACCTTGAGCGCCTCAGATCGAGAGCCCTGCACCTTGATTTTGAGCTTAGATAGGTTGCTCAGCGTTTGTACCGCTTCGACTACGGCATTTTCTTCATCGGTTGGCTCAATCTGGGGCTCTTTCACTTCAATAAAATCCTTGGGGTTAAACCCATCGTCAAGTTCGGTGGGTAGTTTGTCATCATCGAGTAAGGCCATGAGCTGATCCATAGCTTTTTCGCGGGCTTTGTTAGAGTCACGTCCGGGGACATCAATTAGAACTTCTGGGCTTTGCGCAAGCGTATATTGAACCATGATCTTTCAGAGTACTTTTGTACCATTATTTTAGGGGATGGCGGACCCTTTGGAAATAGAAAGGGTGTTATAAATGGCTGCTCACCGTTTGATTAACCATTTGATTAACCGCTTCATTAACCATGCTATACGCTTTTTTCTACGTCTTTTTGAGCTTCTATGCAACCTATGGGTCAAAACCAATAGGTCATTTTTGGGTCAGGTTAGGCTCTTTGATGACGGCTCTATAGAATGAGTGAGGGAATATTACGGATAGGTGATGTGCGCTAAATCACGCCCCTGAAGCACGTCACGGGGTAGAAACAGCTTGTAACACTAATATAACTATGATCAAAGCTTATTCTTCAGACTGCGGACGGCGTTGGAGCCGATGGATGCGATGGGCTGTGCTCACTTCAGTCGGCAGTTTAGCGGGTATGAGTTCGGTAAATTTACTTGGATGGCGCGCTTTCGCTGATGAGCTAGCCATTGAACCAGTGCCGGTTGAATCATCTATTGAGCCGTTACCGATTGAATCATCTATTGAGCCGTTACCGATTGAGTCACCCAATGAACCCACGCAATCAATAGGTTCAAGCTTAGACAGCTTGCTACAAGGCGTTCCCGACTCTGACCGGCCTAGTTTTGAGTCGCCAGCTAATCCAGAGCCTAGTGAAGCAATACCTGATGAGACGATACCGCTGATAGATGCGGCGGCAGCGGCGATTTTGCAGCAGGCGGCTGAGCAGGCTAACCAGGCGCTGCGATTGGCTCAAACGGCAACTTCGGTGACCGATTGGGATGCGGTGATGGGGCAGTGGCTGTCAGCGATCGCGCTCACCCAATCTATCCCTCCCGATAGCCCTTCGCGAATTTTTGCCCAGCGCCGACTGCGTGAGTACCTACAGCACCTCATAGATGCGCAGCAACACACCGAGCAGCTTAGCCCTGCTGCCGGTACTCCCAGCTTTGGCAGCGCCTTATTCGATGCTCAGCTCGCGGGCTATCTGTCTTATTTAGCGACTGAGGGCACACCAGATGTGCTGATTGTCGGCAGCTCACGGGCCTTACAGGGCATCGATCCAACGGTGATGCAGCAGACTTTAGCCAGTCAGGGCCACCGGGATATTAAGGTGTTTAATTTTAGTGTGAATGGCGCGACCGCGAAGGTGGTGAACTTTGTTCTGCGTGAGCTACTGCCACAGCCGCTGCCGGAGGTGATTATCTGGGGTGATGGATCGCGAGCGTTTAATGATGGGCGGCGCGATCGCACTTGGGAAAGCTTAGCGGCTTCTCCCGGCTATAGAGCCATTCAATCAGGCGAGCGGCCTGCTGCATTATTTTTAGCGGCTCAAGTTAACCCGACGCGATCATCCTTGTCCGCCGTCCCCAACAGCCTGAATTCACTAGGCTTTTCAGCTATCAGCGATAGGTTTGTGCCGCAGACTTACTATCAGCAAGTCCGTCGAGTTAACGGTCGCTACGATAGTGCTTACTCACCCTTTACGCTATCCGGCGATCAAACCACTGCCTTACAGCAGGCTGCTACCTTCAGCGCCAATCAGGGCGCTCAGCTTATTTTTGTAAATTTGCCCTTGAGCGACAGCTATCTCGATGATTTTCGACGCTATTACGAAAGGCAGTTTCAGCAGTTTTTGCAGACTCAAAGCGCTGCGCACGGGTTTGAAGTCGTCGATTTGCTGACCCATTGGAAGACTCAGACTGTTTTGTTTGCCGATCCGAGTCATATTAATCAGCTAGGGGCAGCCGCGATCGCCACTCAGCTAGCCCAGAATCCCACCGTTTTGACTGCGATTAATCGCGCCGCAAATCAGCTGGTCAATCAGCCAGCCGATCAGCCGGTCAATCAGCCCTGATCGACTGGCTAAAAATCAAATATTACGTGAATAAACCGTAATTTGTTGCCTAGAGCACAGATAGGCATCGCCCAGATTACTATATTGTCATCAATTCTTCAGCAGGTAAGCGCTTCTCCAACGCTGCGTGTTAACCTCACATCCGGCTGACGATGTTGCCTAAGCGGCATTTTTAAAGAAGTTTTTTCAAAAGTCTTTCTTCAGGAGTAATGCTCACTTAGGTCTTTAACAAACTGCTTCAAAGGCGGCTTTAGATTCAACATTTAATCATTCATGGAACCCTCAGACCTAGCAATGCTAGGTCTTTTTTTTGCCTAATCGGTCACGACTGGATCAGACACCGCAGATCCAACCGCTACCAACTCGTCATCTGCCGAATCTGCCGAATCTGCCGAATCCTTCGAAGTCGCTGCTTTTAGCACCTCTTCATGCGCCAAATAAGCCGCCAGCTGCGCTTCAATATTATCTTTGACGACTTGCCGATACTCCAAAAAGTGCTCATTCTGCGCACAGATATTGAGATAGCTCATCACCCCACCCGGATTATGCCGAATCATTTGGAACAGGTAAGGCCAAAAAGTCCATCGGGTTTTGCGCACAACTCCCTGCTTCCAAAATAAAACCGCCGCCGCTTTAATAAACATCGGATCGAACGGTTTTTTGGCCTTTCGTTCTTTTTTAGGATAGTTAGCCTGCCCCAAAATTCGATAGCAGCGATAGGTACGCGCCAAAAAATTTTGCGGATCGTAAAGCTGATAGAACCCATCCACATACTCACGGGCAATGTCTTCAATCGGGCGAGTCGGAATAAAGTTGAGCAGCGTGGTTTGGTTGATATCGCCGCTGGTGTCGAGCAGGCGGTTTTCTCGCTTCAGCCGATGCGAAAGGGCGGTGTTGGGCAGTGCTTGCAGCATACTGAAAAGCGCTAAGGGAATAGCGGCTTTTTCGGCAAAGGCAACGACGCGATCGCCCGCCCCCTTTTTCTCTCCATCAAAGCCGACAATAAAGCCTGCCATCACTCGAATGCCCGAGCTTTGAATTTTATAAATCGACTCGCTGAGCGGATCGCGCGTATTTTGAAACTTTTTCGTCACTGCGAGACTGTCTTCATCCGGCGTTTCAATCCCGACAAACACCGAGCCAAAATTACAGGCCACCATCGCATCCATCAGCGCTTGATCTTGCGCCAAATCCACCGAAGCTTCGGTATTAAAGGTAAATGGATAACCTTTCTCGGCCATCCACGGCTGCAACTCAGCCAGTAGCCGGTTTACATTGCGCTTGTTACCAATAAAATTGTCATCGACCATAAACACCGTGCCCCGCCAGCCCAACTCAAACAGCCGCTCTAGCTCAGCAATTAATTGCTTAGGTTCTTTAGTCCTAGGCTTACGGCCATACAGCACAATAATGTCGCAAAACTCGCACTGAAACGGACAGCCCCTAGAGAACTGTACCGACATCATTGCATAAGCATTCATTTCTAGCAGGTCGTAGCGCGGCGCGGGCGTAATCGTCACATCGGGCTTTTCGGTGGTTCTAAACGTGCCGGATTGATCACCTCGGTTGATCGCCTCAACAAACATCGGCAGCGTCAGCTCACCTTCATCCAAAATCAAATAGTCTGCCCCAGCCGCTTCGCACTCTTCGGGTACCGACGTTGGATAAGGCCCGCCGACGGCTACTTTTTTGCCCCGCCGCTTGGCTTCACGAATTTGATCCAGCAGATCAGGCTTTTGCACAATCATCGCCGACAAAATCACCAGATCAGCCCAATCCCAATCCGCCTCATTGAGCTCACTTACATTGCGATCTACCAGTCGAAATTCCCAGTCTTGGGGCAAAATCGCCGCCACCGTAATCAGGCCCAAGGGCGGCAAGAATGCTTTTCGCCCAATCAGCGTAATCGCTTTCTCAAACGACCAAAAACTTTGCGGAAACAAAGGATAGAGAAGCAATACTCGCATAGTTTTTATCCATTAAGGGGTTTTATGGTGGCCAGCAGGTTTATTAGGCGCTGGCAGCTTTTGATCTGGCGGCTTTTAATCAGTAGACTTTTAAATCACGGGCTTTTGACCCATAATAGTGCGGTGACGCGGACTGTTGCAGACGATGCGCGGTGCCAAAAACCCAGCTTGTGTGAATACTTCGCTCATATTCAAGGCAAAATACTGATCTAGATAGGGCTCCGTACTCTTTAGCAAGGTGAGAATGTAAGGCGGCATTTTGGCGAAAGCCTCACTCTGTGGATTCATGTCCATAATCGCCAAATAACCGCCCGGACTCAGCAGCCGGTAAGCTTCTATCACAATGTCTTGGGCCGCAGCCATCGGCAGCTCATGAAACAGCAAGCAAGCTGATACCACATCAGCCGACTCAGCCGGTAAGCCAGTCGCTTCAGCTGGCGCATGTACCCAGGAAATAGAAGAAGTTGCTGCCGGTGGCCTCGCTCGATGCTGTTCAGTATGTTGGGCAACGGCCAGAAAATAAGGCGACAAATCCAAGCCCGTAATCTGCGCTACCGGAAACATCTCTTGCAGCGCAAACGTACTGCGGCCAGTACTAGCACCCAAATCAATGATGCGCTCAGGCGCTTTTTCAGCAGCTAATGCGCCTTGTAGCACTTGGTGATAGCTTTTTCTGAGCTGGCGATCGCCTTCTATACCAGAGCGAACATCAGCTGGCGGCCAAATCCGGGCATGAACCGCCCGCGCCGCGACATCGACTTCTAGCGCCGGTAGCCAACCCAAATTGCCTTCCTCATAAGCATGAAAGCTCGTGGTGTAATAGCTCGGATAAACAACGCTCGGATTCGTCAGCGCCGCTAGCTCGTGCTCCCAAATTGGGTTGAGCGCCGTCGGGTTGGGGCTTGCTTCAGCGACTCCAGCGTCTCTTGCCCTCAGCGCTTTGACCTCATCACGCCAGTACACGCCGATTGTTTCAGCGCGTTCGATCATCATCTGGCGGGCTCGGTGTTTGGCAAAGTTAGCCAACGGCTTCACTTTAAGCAGACCATTAACCAGTGAAGAAGCCGCCGCATTCATAAGGAAAAGCCCCGTTAAAACAACTGCTGTTACAGTACCGTAATCTCTCTAGCACCATTCGATGAAGTGGCACAGTTTTTGTCACCGAAGCGCTCAGCCGCAGGATACGATCTAAGCATAAACAGGGGTTCCTCCATGAAACGCTTTTCTTCAGTTTTTCTCGCTCTGAGCGCAGCTCTGACGCTGGTGCCAGCCGCAGGGTTAACCGCCCAAGCTCAGCAGATCGTTGCGACAACGCCGATTGCCGCCCCGATTGAAAGAACCGGCCAAAGCGGTGGCGCTGAAAGCTCAACTTGCGGCAATGTCAATTCGGCAGCAGGCCATGTTGTCAGAGTCAGTGAGCCTTTTGCTGCTTTAAACTTTGAAGTCCAAAGCCAAGGTGACTATACGCTGCTAATTACTGGCCCGGATGGTTTTAAAGAATGCGTTTTTGCTCACAATTACGATGGCGGCATTATTCAAGCGCCCGGTTTGCTCACTCAGGGTGAGTACCGGCTGTATGTAGGCGATCGCCGAGGCGAAAGCCATCCCTACACCCTCTCAATCAGCCAGTAATCTTCAAAGCATCCGGCTCAATAAAAAGGAACGACGTGCAACAGTACGTCGTTCCTTTTTGGCGATTCACCCTACCTATCAGCATCCGGCAACTGCTGAACCTCGACATCAATCGTCGTGGCATCCGTCTCTAAAAAATTTCCGTCCGCCAAATCTTTACGGTTAGGACGCACATCTACCACCTGGACATCAATCACCCCGTCTGTCGCAAAGCGCACAAAGCCTTCACGCGTCGCCGAGACTGCCGTCCCGCAGTTCGGGCAAGGAGTTTGCAAGCCCTTCAGGCTAGTCAGCGGCTGCTCACACACAGGGCAATTGCCCGTGATCAAATTTCGCTTGATCCAAAACTGCAAAGCGAAAAAAGCCAGGACGGGAACCAAAAAGATAAGCAGCACCAGCACCACAATAGATTTAATAATGCCGCTGAGGCCAATGGCTCCAATCAGCCAAGCAGCCCCCAAAATAAATAGCCAGCAGCCGAGGCCCGGAAAGCGGACTTGCAGTTGATTAAAGTTTTGATTCACTGTAGCGAACTCCCGTGAGTAACGGCACCGAGCCGGTTGGGTATCGGTGTTTCTTCTATCGTAATACTCAACTCATTTGTCGCAAAGCGCACAAACCACCCTAGAAACTGACCCAGAACCCGCCCAGCCGCCTAACCGAGCAAATTTAGAGCAATTCCTGCAATCGCTGCTTTAAAACGGGCGCACTAAAAGAAGCTAAGCTTTCAGATCTGAGCCAACCGCTGTGACAGCGCTGATCGACTCCCGTTAATGCTTCAATACAGGCCGCAGCGACTGCTTGCGGATCGCGGTGCGGCACCTGCCAGCCGAGTCGGCCATCTTGCAGCGGATCGGCTGAACCATCCCGGTCTCCTGCAATCACGGGCACCCCACAGGCCATCGCCTCCAAATACACAATGCCAAAGCCCTCCTGAGAAGGCATAACATAGACGCTTGCTAAGCGGTAGTGATCAATAAGTGCCTGATCAGGCACAAAGCCCGCAAAAATGACCCTATCAGCCACGCCTAGATCACGAGCTAGCTGAGCTAACCGGGGCTGATCGTCGCCTCTGCCAATCACTAAGTACTTAACCTGCGGAAAAGCAAAGGCAATTTTAGGCAACGCCCGAATCGTGACATCCACCCCTTTATAAATGTCTCCTGCCCACAGTCGAGCCACTGTCATCAGCACTGGCGCGTTTTGCAGTTCATAGCGCTGAATTAATGCTTCCGGCGCGGGGCCGGGCGCAAAAACGCGGCCATCAACCACACAGGGCAACAGGTCAAATTTCGCGTTCGGCACTTGGTTGGCCTCACAGGCCAGATCGCGGCTGTAGCGGCTGATTGTCCAAATCCTATCGGCGCGCTGCATGGCCTTTTTTTCTGGGGCGGGTAGCTCGTACCACACTTCTTTGCCGTAGGTCAGCAGGGTGTAGGGAATGTTGAGCAGGCGGCACAAAGGACTGACAAGTACGGCTAAATTGATGTGCCCGCAAAAAACGCGATCCGGGCGATCGCGCACCAGCGTCAGCGCTAGCGCTAGCGTCAGTCGAACTCGCTCCAGCATAGGGTGAACGCTCTTGCAACCGTGATAGGTAAAGCATTCACTGCGCTTAGGCAACGTACTGTTAGGGTCTCTGAGCAAAAATACGTCGCCAGGCAATCGATTTCTGGCCTCAGGCTCAGCGGCCAGCTGTTCATACGCGCTCAGCACATCTTGAATGTAAGACTGAATACCACCTTCGCAGCCAAACACCTCAATAAACACAAAAACATGCTTCATCGGCTAAGCAACCTTTGCCGGAGCGATGCTGCCTGACTCAAGCCGCGCCAGATCGGTGCGCACCATCGTTTCGACCAGCTGCTCAAAGCTCACCTGCGGCTGCCAGCCCAAGTTTTCTTTGGCTTTGCTCGGATCGGCAACAAGCTGAAAGTGCTCATCTTCTCGAATGAAAGCCGGATCGGTTTCGACATACTTTTGCCAGTCCAAATTCACACAGCTAAAGGCCGCTGCGACCAAATCTTGCACAGTGTGCAACACGCCTGTGCCAATCACGTAGTCTTCAGGTGTGTCAGCTTGCAGCATTCGCCACATCGCTTCGACATGATCGCCTGCAAAGCCCCAGTCTCGCTTAGCCGCTAGGCTACCCATTGATAGGCGATCGCGCAAACCTAGCTTAATCGCCGCCGCCGCCAAAGAAATTTTGCGCGTAACAAACTGAGGCGGACGCCTGGGTGATTCGTGATTGTATAAAATGCCGCTACAGGCAAACAGGTTGTAGCGATCGCGGTGATGCACCATCGTCCAATGCGCATGAAGTTTAGCGGCCCCGTAAGGATTTTTCGGGTGAAAAGGCGTCTCTACAGTTTGCGGCGCAGACTGCACATCGCCGAATATCTCCGAAGAACTCGCCTGATAAAACCGAGTCGATAGCCCCAGATCGCGGGTCGCACTTAGCAGCCGAGTCGCCGTACCGGTAATCAGATCGAGCGTCCCAAGCGGATCGTCCCACGAAGCTGGAACAAAGCTGGGGGCAGCGAGGTTGTAAATTTCATCGGGCTGAAGCGTTTCCATTGCTTGACTTAACGCGTCAGCGCTAGTCAGCGCAACCGAATAGATCTTAACTAGATCCGCAATGTCATCTAGCTTAGCGAGACTGCTTTGTCTCTCAGGGGGTACTAGCCCGACAACTCGATAGCCTTTATCTAACAGCAACCGACTCAGGTAATATCCATCTTGCCCAGTAATGCCAGTGATGAGTGCGGTTTTAGTCATGGGCAAGGGTTTCCTTCAATCTTGATAGCATTATTGCTCAGGGCTGGCTGTGGCATCAACAGTTTGTGTCTGTCACTCAAAATCCTAACAAGGAAAGCTGCTGCGACAGCCCCATATAGGTCTAGAATTCACAAAACCTTCGCAGTTTTTATAATGCGTAAGCAATTGCGCGGATCAATCGGTTGAGGCTGTCGCATTTCGTCAGCGCGATCGCTCTTTTCCTGAATCAGCGCACAGCTCAGCGCACAGCTCTGGCCCTGATTCTGGCCCTGATTCGGCAAGCAATCATAGCTCACCCGATCTGCCAACCGCCTTAATAAAAACCAGCCGTAGCCTCCTTCCCGCAAAGATCCGGCAACAGGCTCACTCAAGCTATCGGGATCAAAAGGTGCCCCGCGATCAAAAATTCTCAGCTCAACCCGTTCAGGATGCAGCGACAGCTCAATATCAATCGGTGTATTCGCAGGCAAATCAGCGTGAGCATGGCGAACAGCATTGGTAAATCCCTCTGCCAAGGCTAAGTTAAGCTGATTGAACTGTTCGTCTATCCAAGGATTTTCGGTTGCTAAACGCGCAACCAGCGTTCGAAACCAGCGCTGGACGGTCGATAGTTCTTCCAAATGGCTGCTAACAGTGAGATGAGCTCGCTCCAGCATTTCTGAGTTAGCCTTTACGGTTGCCTGTGAAGAATTTGCGTGTAACAAAACACCCAGCTTAGAGTTTGTCTGACCAATAAGCAGATTCTGTCCACACAGCTTAGCTTCCAATAGCTTAGTGTTTAATAAGGTAACAATACTTCCCAATCTATCATTTTGTTTGGTTCTCTCCATCCCATCCGAGCCCTACAGTTCACGAACCTTAACTACTCTGGCATAGGCTAATTTTTCCCGGATTGAGCGCTAGAACACTGAGCGATCGCAAATTCCGAAACAAACTGTGATAAGCAAATTTTGATAGGCAATTTTGCCATTAAAAATCGCTCAGAATCTTTTAGAAACTGAGCGATTAAGCAAAAACTATGACAGCGTAACCAAACGGTTTAGCTCTTTAGAAAAGACCCAACGTCAAGGACGTATCAATTGGGAAAGTTGCACCAATACCCAGCCAAATCGTTGCTAGCGTGCCGAAGAGGAATACAGCAGTCGCGATTGGACGACGGAATGGATTTTGGAATTTGTTGACGTTCTCAATAAAGGGCACCAGTATCAAGCCCAATGGGATGGCGCTCATTGCAGCAATTCCCAAAAGCTTGTTGGGCAATACCCGCAGCATTTGGAACGTGGGATAGAGGTACCACTCAGGCAAAATCTCTAGCGGGGTTGCAAAGGGGTTAGCCGGTTCACCAATCAGCGCTGGATCGAGCACAGCCAAGGCCACACAGCAGGCGATAGTGCCCATGATTACAATCGGAAAAACATAGAGAAGATCGTTAGGCCAAGCGGGCTCACCGTAGTAGTTGTGGCCCATTCCTTTCTTGAGCTTCTCTCTCAGCATAGGATCGCTAAGATCTGGCTTCTTGAGAATTGACATTAATTAACTTCCTAAAATAATGACACCAACATCTGGTTAATACTCTAAGCTCATTTGGCTCATTTGGTTGTGGAGCCTAGTCGAGCACTTTACCAGGCACTTTACAATGGGCCAGAAATACCCTGCTTGCGAATCATGATGAAGTGCAACAGCATAAAGACCGCGATAAACCAAGGCAGTACAAAAGTGTGAAGGCTATAGAAACGAGTCAGGGTTGCTTGACCTACGCCTGAGCCACCCCGCATTAGTTCGACGATGGTTTCCCCGACAACTGGAATCGCGCCCGGTACGCCCGAGACGATGTTGACAGCCCAATAGCCGACCTGATCCCAAGGCAGAGAGTAGCCCGTTACGCCAAAGGAAACGGTGATGACGCCCAAGATGACACCGGTCACCCAGGTAAGCTCACGAGGCTTTTTGAAACCGCCTGTGAGGTAAACGCGGAAAACGTGCAAAATCATCACCAATACCATCATGCTGGCAGACCAGCGATGGACGGAGCGAATCAGCCAGCCGAAGTTAACGTCGGTCATCAGATACTGCACTGAGGCAAAGGCATCAGTCACAGTAGGCCGGTAGTAAAACGTCATCGCAAAGCCAGTGGCAAATTGGATGATGAAGCAAACGAGGGTAATACCGCCTAAGCAATAGAAGATATTAACGTGGGGAGGAACATACTTGCTAGAGATATCGTCAGCTAGTGCCTGGATTTCTAGTCGTTCATCGAACCATTTGTAGGTTGAGGAGTCGGTGACTTGCTTAGTAAACATGAAGCAAAATTCTGTGTCTGAAGGGTTTGTACCAATACTAAAAAATGTAACACAGGTGATGGAGAACTAACTGAGTTATCTGGTTCAAGTAGTGGGCAAAAAATAATAGTGCAGACGTAGTAGCAAAGCCCTCATCGTTTCTGGGGGTGGGCATTCTCCGGGCTTTGGATCGGGAAGTTTTGAGAAAATGGGATGTTTTTCATATAGTTTACATAGCTTTACATCTGGATCAGCGAGAAGGTTCCTGGTTTCCAGTCCTTATTTCTAGGCTGTATCTTTGGAGAAGGCTTTTGTGATTGCGCTGCTCATTGCTGAGTTGTCTGCTGAGGATGTTTGCTGGGTTTATGAGAAAACGGATTTTTCGAGCGGTGGTGACGGCAGGGTTGGCGATCGCTCTCTGGTTAGGCGGGGGTTATGTCGGTAGCGGGAGAATGCCGACGGCGGTGGCGTTTACCAACCAGCAGCAGATGGTGATGGAGGTATGGCGCATCGTTAACCGCAGTTACTTAGATGAAACTTTCAACCATCAGAACTGGTGGTTTATTCGGCAGCGCGTGCTGCGTCAGCAGTTGCCAACCTGGCCAGCGACTTACCAGGCAATCCAAGAGATGCTGGCAGTGCTGGACGATCCCTACACGCGCTTTTTGCCGCCCGATCAGTACCGAAGCCTGCAAACGAATACCAACGGTGAACTGCTGGGCGTAGGGCTCCAAATTGCCAAAGATGAGGAAATTAGCCCGCTGCGGATCATTGCGCCGATTGAAGGATCGCCTGCAGAAGAGGCTGGGCTGCTGCCACTGGACGAAATTATAGAAATCAACGGGACGCCGACCAGTGCCCTGACGTTAGATGAGGCGGCATCTCGGATGCGGGGGGCTATTGGTAGCCAAGTAAGCCTGAAGATAAGCCGGGCCAATCAGCCGACCTTTGAAGTGAATGTGAGGCGTGATCGCATCATTATCAATCCTGTCTTCGCTGAACTCAGGACTGAGACCGGACTGCCCAATCTCGGCTATCTGCGGCTAGGACAGTTCAACGGCAATGCGGTCACTGAACTGAAGACCGCCATAGAAGACTTAGAAGGTTTGGGGGCAGATGCCTACGTTTTAGACTTGCGTAACAATCCGGGCGGATTGCTCCAGGCGGGCATTGAGATTGCCAGAATGTGGATGGATGAAGGCACCGTTGTTTACACCGTGAACCGACAGGGCTCTTTGGGTAGCTACGAGGCGATGGGCAAGGCCATTACCAATGATCCGCTGGTGGTGCTGGTAAATAAGGGTACCGCTAGCGCCAGTGAGATTTTGGCGGGGGCGCTGCAAGACAGCGGTAGGGCGCAGCTCGTCGGCGAGACAACTTTTGGTAAAGGCTTGATTCAGTCGCTGTTTGACCTGCCCAATGGGGCGGGGCTAGCTGTGACGATCGCCAAGTACGAAACACCCAACCACCGGGATATTAACAAGCTAGGGATTGACCCTGATCAGGCGGTGCCCAATTCTACCGAGCGTCGTCAGCAGTTTGGCACAGCGGCAGATGACCAGTACCAGGCGGCGATTTCTCTGCTGAGCCAATCTTTTGCGATGGCGCAGCGGTAACCCAGGTGGCTGATAAAACGCGTACCTATCACGATCCCTTACACGGCGCAATTACCCTGGATAGCGGTGAGCCGGTCGAGGCGCTGCTGACTGAGCTGATTGAGACGGCGGCTTTTCAGCGGCTGCGGCGGATTCGCCAGTTGGGGCCAGCCAGCCTGACCTTTCATGGCGCTGAGACCTCGCGGTTTACACATTCTCTGGGGGTGATGGCAGTCGCTCGCCGTGCCTTTGACCGGCTGGCGGCGCGATATGAACCGCTGCGATCGCACCGCGCCACCGTCCTCTGCGCGGCGCTGCTGCACGACATCGGCCACGGCCCCTTTAGCCATACAGCCGAAGAAGTGTTTGGCTCCCGGCATGAAGAGTGGACAGTGGCGATTGTCGAGCAGCTACCGGAAGTGCGATCACTACTAGATCGCTTCGCGCCCAGTCTGTGGCAGTCGATTATTCAGGTGTATACCCACAGTCATCCGGTGCCCTGCGTCTGGCAGATGGTGTCCAGTCAGTTGGACTGTGATCGCATCGACTACCTGATGCGCGACAGCTACTTTACCGGGGCCTCCTACGGACAGCTCGACCTGGATCGCATTTTGCTGGCGCTGGCCTACGACGGGCTCAGTCAGCAGCTTGTGGTAGAGCGAAAAGGACTGGCCGCAATAGAGCACTATCTGGTGGTGCGCTCCTTTATGTACGCCCAAATATACAACCATCCTAAAAACCTGTCGGCGACCTGGGTGTTGACGCAAGCCTTTCGCCGGGCCCGGGAGCTGCTTCAGCGCGGCGAGCTAGAAGCTGACCCAACCGTGACTGCTTGGTTAAAAGGGCCAATGGATGCGCTGCCATTGGAAAGCTACCTGGCAGGTGACGATATTGTCTTTACCTACCATCTGCAACGCTGGCAAAGCCACCCAGATTCGACGCTGGCTGATTTTTGCCGTCGGTATCTCAACCGCAGGCTGCTGAAGGTGTTAGAAGTCACCTCGGCGACGCCAGCAGAGCAGGAAAGCCTACTAGCCAGCGTCCAGCAGCAAATCAGCGGCGAGGCTTTTCGCTACAGTGGGCTTTGCCATACCTGGAGTAAGGGCTACAGCGTTTATCAGCGTGGCATCAAAATCAAGACGCAGCAAGGGCTACAAGATATCAATCAGCTTTCTGGCTTGGTGCGATCGCTCTCCGCACCCGCCCAGCGCACCTGGCTGATTTATCCCGCAGAGGTAACGGTAGGGCTCTGCTCACTGCCCTGAGGACACAGCCCTCTACAAACCAGACAAACCAGGTACTGCCGTCGCCGTCACGCTCCAATCAATTGCCTGAATGTGAGCGTAAGCCTGGGGTATCTTCTTCTCCCCCCGCAGATACCCAGTGCTAGCGCCTGGGCAAATATAGCTGAGCGTCTCGGGGGCAAAGTCGGTGAGGAGTTGTTGAGCAGAGCGGAGCTGACGCGGCCAGTGAAAGGTTTTAGAAAGTCGGAGTGGCCGGGGGGCACCGCCTTTGTCAGGTAGCAGATGCCGTCCGGTAAACAGTACGCCGCCATAGTTGCTGTGATAGAGGCAGGCTGATCCGGGAGAGTGGCCGGGACTCCAGAAGACGCGGCTGGTTGGGCTGAGGGGGCGATCACGATGAAACTTTTCGGTTGCTACCGTCGGCAGCAAATAAGCCTCCTGCTCTTGAATCAACACTTGGGCATCAAAAGTACTCTGTAGCAACGGCACTTGAGCCATGCCGCCCCGATGGGTGATGAAAATTGTACGAATGCCGCCATTCGCCAGGATGAATGCCTGGTTGGGGTCAGTCGGGGCCGGACAGTCGATCAGAATATTGGCTGGTTTGCCATCGGCGTCTTTTTCCAAAATCAGGTAGGCCGTTCCCCCCAGCGTTTCACGGTTTGGCGGGAACGCAAAAATGCTGTCGAAAACGGCTTGTGGCGCTTTGGTCGAAGGCGGCATCTGTCAGAAACTCGGTGAAATAAACCTGATCCGCCGATCTGGCCTACGGGCCAAACGATCAGTCGGCCTATCAACTTATCAAAGATTGTCATTGCCGGTACCTGTTGACTCTCGAAGATCTCGACAGCTATGCCCCATTGCTGGGAGGAAAGATTGTGAGGACTGACTTACAATAAAAAGTACGCATGTCGCCCAATGTGGCAGCGTACCAGCCGCTATTTTCTCCGCCTTCAAAGGCAGGCGAACTGTTCATGCCTCTTGTTTTACTGGCTTTATTTTTAGGATTTATCACGTATTTGGTGATCAGCCGCAGCTTCGCCAATCTTACGAGCACGCCTGTATGGATGCTCTGGCTGGTTATGATGACGCCAGTGCTGGTACTCACCCTGTGGACGCTAATCAAAGGGGAAGAGCCGCCACCGCCCGCGTTGACATACGGGCTGCTAATCCTTTGCCCGTTGCTATACGCGGCAATGATCTTGGCGGGCACTTCTAAGCAAAAGAAACAGGCAGCCGAGAATTCGACAGCAGATACCCCCCCTGTAGCCGCTATCAAGCCGCCGAAGGAACCGACAAAACCTATTACCCGAGACGAAGAAACCGTCTTGCAGCGGTGCTTTCCCTGGTCGGTTTACTATCTACAAAATATTGAGTACCGCCCTCAGGCGATGATCTGCAAGGGCAAGCTCAAAACCTCACCTGGCAAGGCTTATCAGGCGGTGCAAGAGAATGTAGAGAGTAGTTTTGGCGATCGCTTCCTCGTCCTTTTCCAGGAAGGTCTCAACGGCACACCTTTTTTTGCCTTGGTACCCAACCCCCAATCTCAAGACCATCAGGTCGCCCCAGATGCCGATAAGGCTCAGCTAGGAAAGATAGCGAGCGCTCGTCAGGCCCAGCGGCGACGGCGGCGCAACGATACTTCATCGCTGACGCGACCCTGGCTAGCGATCGCGCTAGCCGTCGCCACCTTGATGACGACCACGTTTGTAGGCGCTGTTTTTATCGGGGGCGTTGAAGATCCGCAGGCGTTTCAGAATGATCCAACGATCATCAGGCAGGGACTAGCCTATGGCCTTTCGCTGATGGTGATTTTGGGAGTGCATGAAACGGGCCACTACCTGGCCACCCGCTATCACAAGCTCAAGGCGACGCTGCCTTACTTTATTCCGGTGCCTTTCTTTTTAGGGACATTTGGGGCGTTTATTCAGATGCGATCGCCCATCCCGAACCGACGGGCTTTGTTCGACGTTGGCATTGCCGGGCCGCTGTCGGGACTGGTGATCAGCCTGCCGATTTTGCTGTGGGGCTTAGCCCATTCCACAGTGGTGCCCCTCGGTGACTCACCCGAGCTTTTCGATTTCAAGGCGCTCGATCCGAGCCGATCTATCATCCTGCTGTTTATCAGCAAGCTCGCCCTCGGCAGTACGTTGCAAGCAGACAGCGGACTGCAACTACACCCGCTGGCAATAGCAGGCTGCTTAGGGCTGATTGTCACCGCCCTGAACTTGATGCCTGTAGGTCAGCTTGACGGCGGGCATATTGTCCATGC
>JBGTIK010000387.1:0-33992 GCA_041745715.1 Phormidesmis sp. | reverse complement strand
TTTGTTAAGAATACGACTTACCAATGCTATTTTTTATATCAGTACATCCGCACTGCTGGGTGCGACGCCTGAGTGCACGTAAAAAGAGTCGAACTCTCAAACTTTAAATCGTTCGGTGGCGCTACAGATGTCCCCCTTTTGAAAGGGTTTACGGTCATTTCTGGGCCAAATGGTTCTGGCAAGTCGAATATTCTCGACTCGCTACTTTTTTGCTTAGGCTTAGCCAGCTCTCGCGGCATGAGAGCCGAAAGACTGCCCGATTTGGTCAACCAAAACCAGGCCAAGCGCCGCTCTACCGTCGAAACAACCGTCACCGCTACCTTTGATATTAGCGATGTCGCCGACAAGCTGATCACCGAAGCCGAAGATCTGCCTACCCGCGATGACGATTTGCTCAATGAGCTAGAAATCAGTACAGGAATCGTCAAGGCTCCTGAAGCCGATGGGATTGACACTGAAGCTATTGAAACCGCTGAGACAGCTGAAAATATTGAGATAGCGCCTCTAACTATCAGTCAGAACGGTCATCAAAACGGCCAGAATGGGAATGGCCATCAAAACGGTCAGAACGGCAGTAAAAATGGCCATCAAAACAACAGCAATGCGGCCTTAGAATGGAAGGTAACGCGGCGGCTGAGGGTGACGGCTCAAGGCACCTATACCTCAAATTACTACATCAACGACGAGCCCCGCACCCTCAACCAGCTTCACGATCAGCTTCAGCGCTTTCGGATTTATCCTGAGGGCTACAACGTGGTGCTTCAGGGCGATGTCACTAGCATTATTTCGATGAATGCCCGTGAGCGGCGAGAGATTATCGACGAGTTAGCAGGGGTAGCTTCGTTTGATCGCAAAATCAATCAGGCTAAAGGCAAGCTAGATGTCGTGAAAGACCGAGAAGAGCGCTTTCGTATCGTTGAAACCGAACTTACGAGCCAGCTAGAGCGCTTGGATCAAGACCGCCGCAAAGCGGAGAAATATAAGAAAATTAAGGCCACTCTGCAAGAGCAGCAGTCATGGGAAGGGGTGATGCAGTGGCGATCGCACCAGCAGCAAGCCGAGCAGATCACCCACCAAATCGCCCAGGGCCACCGCGAAGGCGAAGCCCTTGAGCAGGCAATGACCGCACTGAGCGCGCAAATTGAAGCCACTGCCGAGCAGCTTGCAGTGCTCAACGCTCAAGTCAAAGCCCTGGGAGAAGAAGAGTATCTAGCCCTACAAGCCAAACTCGCCACTCAAGAAGCCGAACTGCGTCAGCTCGGTCGTCAGCAAACAGCATTAGTAGATTCTAGCCGCACCATCACCACCCAAATCGCGGACACTCAGGCCCAGATTTTGACTCAAGAAGGGGAACTGAGCGTCTTAGACCAGCAGCTTAGAACCCTAACTGAAGATGAGCTAAATCAACTCACCACTGCGCGTGATGTGGCAGTTGCTCAGCTTGAGGCCAAGCGTGAAGAGACTGCCGCGATCGCCTCTCAATCTCAATCCTGGGTGCAGCAACAAACCGACCTGCGCCGCCAGGTAGAAGCCCTGCTCAGCCAGCTAGAACCACAGCGCACCGAACAAGTTCGCCTGCAAGAGCGTCTGCATCAAATCGAGGCCCAATCAACCAGCCAAAGCCAAGCCCTCGCCGAATTAAGGCGTGAAATGGACGATGAGTCCGCAGCGGGTAACCCTCAAAGTGACAGCCCAAATGCCGACCAGACTGAACTAACCGCTAGCCAAGCGGCGATTCAATCACTCACTCAAACGGTCGCCGACTTAGAATCCGAGCTACAAATTCAGACCCAAACCCTTAACCGGCTGCTGCAAGAGCAGCGTGATAAGCAGCGTGAGCTAGATAAATTAGAGGCTCAAGAGCAGGCCGCTAAAGAATCTCAAGGCACTCAAGCCACCGAAACGCTAAAGCGCAGTCACCTCAGCGGGCTGTGCGGCATTGTCGCCGAGCTAGGCCAGGTCGAACCCAAGTTTCAGCTAGCGCTCGAAATTGCAGCGGGCGGGCGGATGGGCTTTATGGTCGTAGAAGATGATCGAGTGGCTTCTGCGGGGATTGATTTGCTCAAGCAAAAACGAGCAGGCCGCGCGACCTTTTTGCCGCTGAACAAAATCCGCGTGCCCAGCTTTAAGCCTGCTGATAAGTGGAACCGACCCGATGGCTTTATTGACTACGCGGTAAATTTGATTGAGTGCGATCGCCGCTACGCCGATGTCTTTGCCTTCGTTTTTGGCAGCACCGTCGTTTTTGATTCGCTCTCAGCCGCACGGCAAAACATGGGCAAATACCGCATCGTCACCTTAGAGGGCGAAATTCTCGAATCCAGCGGGGCCATGACCGGCGGAAGTTTGCGGCAGCAGGACAGGCTGCACTTTGGCACGGTAGCTGCCGGGGAATCGCAAGCAGCAAAGGGATTACGCGATCGCCTCACCGAAATCACCGCCATCTTGGATCGCTGCGAGCAGAGTGTCAATCAGCTCACCATTCAGGCCAAAGCCCAGTCTCAAGCGCTAATCGAAGCCAGACAAACCTACCGCGAACAAGAACTCAAAGACAGCCAAGCCCAAAGCCAGCGCCAAGCCTTACAGCAGCGCCTCACCCAAGCCCAAGCCCAGCTAGATCGCACCGATCAAGAGCGGCTCGCAGCCCAACTGCGGCTCAGTGAGCTAGAGCAAACCTTACCCCCCCAAGAGCAAGCGCTAGTTCAAAAGCGTCAGGCCCTAGAAGCGCTAGAAACCTCTCAAACCCACAGCGAATGGCAGCAGGCTCAAACTGCCGTGCGCGGCCTCGAAACCCAGCTCAACGAGCAGCAAAATCGTCTGCGCAGCGCCGAAAAGCAGCAGCAAGATCTCGCCGCTCAGCGGCAGCGTCTGCAAGAAAACAGCCAGCGCAACATCGAGCAAATCGACGCTTTGCGCCAGCAGCAGCAGCAGCAGATCAACCAAAACTCAGAAATTGCTCAGCAGCAGCAGACCTTAAACGAAGAGATTGCGCAGACCCAGCAATCAATTGCCGTGCTTGACAACCAGCTCAAACAAGAAAAAACCGCCCGCGACACTGTAGAGCGCCAGTACAAAATCGAGCAAAACCAGCAGCAGCAAAACCAATGGCAGCTTCAAAAGCTTCAAGAAACCCAAGCCCTCCGCCAGCAGCAACACCACAACCTGCAAGCCACCATTGAACGCCAAGCCCAAGCGCTGCCTGATCCGCTGCCCGATATCCCTGAAGAACTCACCCTCGAAGAACTCGACAAATCGCTCAAAGCCTTACAGCGCCGTCTAGAATCCCTAGAGCCCGTGAACATGCTTGCCCTCGAAGAATACGACCGCACCCTAGAGCGCTTGCAAGAACTCACCGATAAGCTCACCACCCTCGAAGACGAACGCACCGAACTGCTGTTAAGAATCGAAACCTTCACTACTCTTCGCAAAAAAGCCTTCAAAGAAGCCTTTGATGCCGTCAACGAAAACTTTACGACCATCTTCGCGGAACTCTCCGACGGCGACGGCCACCTTCAGCTTGATGACGCTAACGACCCCTTCAATGGCGGCCTTACTCTTGTCGCTCATCCCAAAGGCAAGCAAGTGCGCCGCCTTGCCTCGATGTCTGGCGGCGAAAAATCCCTCACGGCCCTAAGCTTTATCTTTGCCCTTCAGCGCTATCGCCCTTCTCCGTTTTACGCCTTCGATGAAGTAGATATGTTCCTCGATGGAGCCAACGTTGAGCGCCTTTCCAAAATGATTCAGCAGCAGGCGCGTCAAGCTCAATTTATTGTTGTTAGCCTCCGTCGCCCCATGATTGAAGCGGCTGAGCGCACTATTGGCGTGACTCAAGCTAGAGGTGCCTACACTCAAGTGTTAGGAATTAACTTAGCCAAAGCAACCTAACGCTAGCCGGATATCGCCTTAACCAGTTCGGCCTTCCCTCTCAGGCAAAGGGAAGGCAGTTCGATACAATAGATCAATTAATAAGGTATAGTCCCTCAAACTACGCAAACTGTGACAAACAAATGCGAGGCCATTTTGAGGCACTTCTTGAGGCAATTTTTGAGCAGCCATGACTTTTGAACAAAGCCGACTCCGTTCTGACATTGTAGGCACCCAGGTCATTACCCGCAGCACTGGTCGCCGATTGGGCATGGTGAGTCAGATGTGGGTGGATCTAGATCGTCTAGAGGTTGTGGCCTTGGGCCTACAAGAAAATATTCTCTCTAAAGTCGTGGCCAATAACGAAAAGGTCATGCTACTCAGTGACATTCGCCAAATGGGTGACGTGCTGCTAGTCGATGATGACACGGCGCTCGATAGCGACATTAGCACCGCTCCTTTTAGCAGCTTAGTGAATAGCGAAGTGATTACCGAATCAGGCGAAGTGATTGGCCGGGTGCGCGGCTTCAAGTTTGATGTCATTACCGGCAAGCTCGAAACTCTGGTGGTGGCTTCTTTGGGATTACCGCAGATTCCTGATCAGGTGCTTAGCACCTATGAGCTACCGATCGAAGAAATTGTTAGTACCGGGCCGGATCGCATCATTGTGTTTGAGGGCAGTGAAGAAAAGCTCATTCAGCTCAGTGTAGGCTTGCTAGAGCGCTTGGGCTTGGGCAGTCCGCCTTGGGAAAGAGGGCTCAGCGATGGCTATGTGATGCCGGTTTCGGCTTCTAATCAGCTTCCTTCGGGCATCAAAAATGAAGGTCGCCAAAGTAATAGCCAGAGCAATACTCGCGAACGTCCGGCAGTCGAAGAACGTTGGCGTGAAGAGGCTCCTGCTCAGCGCGATGTGCGTAGACGCGATGAAGCCCCTCCTCAGCGTGAACTCCCTCGAAGAGAAGAGTCGTTGCCACGCCGAGAAGTCGTTGATCTTCCGGCAGAAGATGTCGATGTAATGGGCGATGTGTGGGATGAACCGGCTAAGCAGGAAGAGCTGATTGAAGCGCAGCCACTAAACCTGCCTAAGAAAAAAGTGATGGAATACGAAGAGGAAACAGATTACTGATTTGGTTGCTAATTTAGTCTGCTAATTTTGAATAGAACTAAGCAGATGTCAAGGTAGCTCATGGGTTCAGATCAGCTAGAACAACTAGAGACGCTCTCAGTGATGGGACTGCCGGTACACAATGCCCAAGATTATGTCGGCTGGCTTAACCATCGCGTAGCAGCGGGCAAAGGTACTCATGTGGTGACGCTGAACGCGGAGATGTGTATGCAGGCGCAGCAGAACGAGCCGCTGCGAGGGTTTATTGAAAGGGCAGATTTGGTGGCTCCAGATGGATCGGGCATTGAGCTTTATTTTAGGTATTTACGAAGGCGATCGCTCCAGCGTTACCCCGGCATCGAACTCGCCGCTGATCTGCTCAAAAGTCTTGATTCCAATACTACAGTTGCCTTCTATGGCGGTCAGCCGGAGGTGGTTGAAGCCGCCGCCAAACAATGGCAGGCCAATTGCCCTGGGCTTAATTTGGCGATTGTTCAGCATGGCTACGCTCAAGGCACTGAGCTAGAAAGCTTTATTCAGCAGCTTCAGCAGGTGCAGCCAGACATTATTTTTGTCGGGCTAGGCGTACCTCGACAGGAGTTTTGGATTGCTGAGCACCGGCACTTGTGTCCTAATGCGGTCTGGATTGGGGTGGGCGGCAGCTATGACATTTGGTCTGGGATGAAAGCGCGCGCCCCGCAGTGGATGCAAAACCTCTATTTGGAGTGGCTGTACCGGCTGTATCAAGAGCCCTGGCGCTGGCGGCGAATGCTGGCACTGCCGCAGTTTGTCTGGGCGTCTCTTTGGTACCGATTGCTAAAGGGATAGGCGCGATCGCTCTAATCTGGGTGGCTAGTTCCTAATGAAGCCAACTTTTCTGGCAGCTGTTATCAACTATCGCTGATGAAGGGGAATAGTAAAGGCAGCGAATTTGGCGAAATGCCTTTTTCGCTTTACTTAACCCGATTGGGTGCTAATTGGCCTCTTCCGGGAAGCTAATAGACTGTGGGCCAAAACGTTCATTTGTCACGCCTGTTATGATTTCTATTCTTCCGCGTAAAGCAAAAGCCCCTTTCGCACCGCCGCTGGTTCCCCCTATACAACCGCCAGTCAATCGTCAGCCAATCACTCAAAGCGTAGCCGATCAGCAAAAAGCAGCTAAGGCTGCTTCAGAGGCAACGACTGCGTCCCTTATTTCCATTAACCGCGTCAGCAAAACCTATGCCAACGGCTCTGCGGCCCTAGTCGATGTCAACCTCACTTTAAACAAAGGTGACTTTCTCTTCATCACCGGATCTTCTGGCGCGGGCAAATCCACCTTGCTCAAAATGCTCTACGGCGAAGAGCAGCCCACTACTGGCAGCATCCACATCAATGGTCAAGCCATTGAGCATCTGCGAGGCAACCAACTGGCCATGCTGCGCCGCCGCATCGGCGTTGTATTTCAAGACTACAAGCTGATTCCTTTGCGCACCGTCGCTGAAAATGTCGCCTTTGTACTTCATGCCCAAGGCTACAGCCGCAAAGAAATTGATCGCCGCTTGCCTGTCACGCTCAAGATGGTGGGTCTGCAAGACAAAGCCGATAGATTCCCCTCCCAGCTTTCAGGCGGCGAGCAGCAGCGCGCTAGCATTGCCCGCGCCATTGTGGGCACGCCGCCGCTACTATTAGCCGATGAGCCGACTGGCAACCTCGATAGCAACAATGCTCGTCAGGTAATCAATATTTTGCGTAAGCTCAATCAATTGGGCATCACTGTTGTGGTGACCACTCACAATGAGCATATGGTGCGATCGCTCACTTACCCCGTCGTTCAAATTCGTAATCACCGCCTCTACAATGTCCGCTATTGATTTGACTGCTACAGCAGTTTTTTCAGCAGCGTGAGCTTGCCTTTATAGGGCGGATAGCAAAGGGCTAGCGGGTTGTAGTTTAAACGAATAAGGTTATGCCATCCTAGGGCCCTATTGACACCGAGCCTATAATCTTACAGCTGAAGCACTACCACATGGCTGAAAGAAGAGTTACGTTTGACTAAATAGCTAAACTAATAGTGAAAGGGAATGGTGATCAGCGGGCTGAGCGAAAAGGCGATCGCTACCCATTGCCAACCGATACGTCCAGCACCTTTGCTAGCAATGCCCTCATCTGACACCTGAAGCAAATCGCCTTCTAACAAAGCATCTACTCTCTGCGCCAAGCGGCTACGCGGTGCCGCGCAGCTAAACCCCGCACAAACTGCCTCGTCCACCATCAGCGGCGCGGTAATCACACTCATTAAAGATTCTGCCAGCACCAGCGGATCGACTCTGCGCACTGCCCAGCCGTCTGCCCGAACCTCCCGCAAAAGCAGCAGCTCTTGCCACAGCGCCTCAGTGTGCGGCAACCAGCTCGTTAAGCGCCGCAGTCCGCCCAACCAAAAGAACCAAAACGTGTCTCGATAGTGCGCATGACCCGACTCATGGGCCAACACAGCCGCCAAATGCTCATTATCTAAGTACTCAAGCAAGCCTCGACTCACTACCAGCTCAGATGACCACAGCCCCACTTGAGCGCTAAAAACGGCAGGCACGTCGAGAATGCGGCCCGTCACTGGGGCTGACTCCATATCATTAGAATCATCAGAATAAATTTTTATGGGCTTTTGAGGATAGCGCCGAACTTCAGCGAGCGTATTGCCCACTGACCATAGAAGCTGCGCCCATAGCGCGATCGCCCCAGTCAAAAAGCCGACCGCCAGGGCGTAGCTAAGCTTTCCTTCCCCAGGATGAGCGGTACTGATGCCCATTGCCACCACTGCCACCGCCGTCGCCAATAGCAGCAATGGCGGCACGACAAAAGCCGTCAGCGTACGATGCCAGCGCGATTGCCAGGAATAGATAGATCCCGATCGAACGGACATCGCCTCAGCCGACCGATTGCCAGCGATAAGACGAGTCATGACTGCGATCGCCAATGCCAATCCAATCATCTGCAAGTGCATCATGGCTGCTGCCCTCTCGCTTGTCGAGCGGCCTGAATTTTTTGAGCGATCGCATCTAGTTGCGCCAAACTCGCATCGTCTAGCGTATCGGCAAAAGCCGCCACAATATCAGGCGATCCGACCGCTAAAAAACGATGGAGCTGATCATGAGCCTTGAGAATAGTCGCCTGCTGTTGGGAGATAAGCGATCGCCAAACATACACCCGGCCCTTACCCTTTTCTGCGATAGACACCTTCTCGCAGCTTACCCAGCCTTTTTTTATCAGCCGCTTCAACACCGTCGAAACCGAAGAATAGGTCAACTCCCGATCAATATCCGCCACAATATGCTGATGCACCGCCGTTGCCGAGGTTGGCCCCAGCAGCCACAAAATCTCGACAATTTCAGTTTCCAGCGGCCCCAAAGAAAGATTGTGCGGTTGGTAAGGCGGAAAAGCAGGCATGTACTCAGCCATCCAGTCGAGGCATTGCATCTTACCCTTAAAGGCTATCACCGAAGCACAGCCAAGAACTAAATGCTTTCCAAAAGCAAAAAAGCACAGCAAGAAGGCTCCTCTAAATCTAGAAGAGCCCTAATCATTCAGCCAATAGCTTTAAGCTCGCGATCACCGCTAAACGCCAACAGCCGTCCGCTCAGTCGTCGCCGCCTTAAGCACTGCAACTTTATCCGTTTTTTCCCAAGGCAAATCCAGATCATCACGACCAAAGTGCCCATAGGCCGCCACATCCTGATAAAACCGACCGTTGCGCTCTTTCGGCAAACCGCGCAGGTTAAAGGTTTCAATAATGCCCGCAGGCCGTAGCTCAAAATGTTCGTTGATCAAATCCAGCAGCTTGTCATCGTCAATGGTGCCCGTACCGAAAGTTTCCACAAAAACGCTAGTCGGCCTGGCCACACCAATCGCATAGCTAAGCTGAACCTCACACTTGTCAGCCAGCCCAGCCGCCACAATATTTTTGGCCACATACCGGCAGGCATAAGCTGCACTGCGATCCACCTTGGTAGGGTCTTTCCCCGAAAAAGCGCCGCCGCCATGACGTGAATAGCCACCGTAGGTATCCACAATGATTTTGCGTCCAGTTAAGCCCGAATCTCCTTGAGGCCCCCCAATCACAAACTTACCCGTCGGGTTAACCAAAAAGCGCGTGCTCTGGGATGGCTGCAATGCCAAGCCAGCAAAAGCCGGTAGAACCACTGCTTTCCAAAGGTCTTGCTTGATTTTTGCCTGCACGTCTTCATTACTGCTCAAGTCGCCAATGGTTTCTGTATGCTGAGTAGACACCAGAATCGTGTCAATCCCAACCGGCTTACCATCTTCATACTCGACGGTGACTTGAGTTTTGCCATCAGGGCCCAGATAAGCTAGCTCACCGCTTTTTCTCACCCCTGCCAGCCGATAAGAAATCCGGTGGGCCAAACTAATCGGCAAAGGCATTAGCTCAGGCGTTTCATTACAGGCAAAGCCAAACATCAAACCCTGATCGCCAGCGCCAATCGCATCCCAGCGCTCATCGCTAGTTTGCTCACGGCTTTCTTGGGCTTGATCGACACCTTGGGCAATGTCAGACGACTGCTCATCTAATGCAATCAGCACAGAGCAGCTATCGCATGAAAATCCATTGTTTTTTGGATTGGTGTAGCCAATTTCGGCAATCTTTTGGCGGATGATTTTGACATAGTTAGCTGTCGCCGTTGAGGTGATTTCCCCGGTGACAATAACTAGCCCCGTATTCACAACAACCTCTGCCGCCACTCGACTACTCGGATCGAGCGCCAACACCGTATCTAAAATGGTGTCAGAAATCTGATCGCAAATTTTATCGGGATGGCCCTCTGTGACTGATTCTGACGTAAACAGGTAGCGACGAGACAACAGCTAATCCTCCTTTCACCTTATAAAAATTCGACAATACTAAGCTTTCCAAAACGCGTACACGCCTGCACTTTGATAGCTCTCGAAGGCCAATAGTCAAATGACCTAACGACTGCAACTCATTGGTTGGGCTCACTCGCTGCCAAGTCTACAGTAACAATAGACTATTTGATTTCTATCAAACTTTCTCATTAATGAGTATTGCCTGCTTTGGAGCATCTACCAATCTAAAGGATTGATATAGATCTACTTGAAACATTCAACTTGCGTCAGGCTCGATGTGCTGGCAATGGCTAAATCAGAATGAGCCTCTGTATTAAAGCCACTGTCAGGTGCACTGATGTGAAGCGGCTGTTTCCATCCACCCGTCATGCCCAAAAAGCCCGCACTGCCTTGATGCGCCAAAGCTAAATCGGCTGCCGAATCACCAATTACCAGCGTTTGATCAAGCCGCACCTTGATCGCCTCACAGGCTGATTTCAGCGCATCGGGATGTGTTTTCGGTAAGCTATCTGCGCTAGCGCCGCGATACCAGCGAATTTCGGTGAGCTGATAGTGCTGGACAAAAGCGGTCACTTCGTGGTGAGTATCAGACGAGAGGATAGCCACTAATACACCCGTCTGCTCTAACTGCTGTAATAGTTGCAGCGCTCCTGCCAAAAGCGGCGTCTGAGTGACTTTAGGGCTCAAGATTGTGTCCGCTTGCTGAAAAGCCGTTTGCACAAGGGAAAGGGCCGCGATCCATCCCATTCCGGTCGCGGCGAGGTAGGCAGCTAGGGCCACTTCGTTTTCGTAACGACTGCCGACCGCAAGTAATCCGGCTGGATCGATGGCCCCGTTTTTTAGGCCAAAAGCGGCTAGGAAGTTGCTTTGCAAGGCATTTTGTTGGGCTTGTGAGTTTGAAACTTGAACAGTAGTTAGCTGCGATCGCACCTCCCCCAACCGAATCAAATAAGTCTCCACATCCGCTAGAGTCCCGTCCTTATCAAAAATCACCGCCTGAATATTTTCAAACGTATGTGCTGAGCAGCGCACAGTCGCCATCTTGCTTCACGCCATTGAGAGATCAAAAAAATTACTGATTAAAAAAGGGAAAAAGCATCGACGCTTTTTCCCTTTCTATTTTTACAGACTACTTTTTACAGGCTGCAAGCTTCAACTCACCGCAATAGATTCGATTAATCCACAGCAGCCAATACGTCCTCATCGACAACATAGTCGTCTGCTTCTTCTGGTTCGCTAGCTTCTCCTGATTCCCCTAGCGCCTTTTGGCGAAGTTGCTCCCGGTAGCGCTCAGCCATTTCTTCGGCCTTTTCGTACACCAAATCAGGATTTTTCACCATGTCACCCGGTTCTGGCTCAAGCTGCTTAGTCGAGAGCGAAATTCGGCCCCGTTCAGCATCGAGATCAATAATCATCACCTTGATTTCGTCGTTGACGTTGAGCACTGAGTTCGGCGTATCAATGTGGTCATGAGAAATTTCGGAGATGTGCAATAGGCCACTGACACCACCGATGTCAATAAACGCGCCGTAAGGCTTGAGGCCGCGAACCGTACCAATCACCACTTCGCTTACCTGCAAGCCGTTCATTTTACGCTCAACTAACGCTCGACGATGGCTTAACACTAGGCGATTACGCTCTTCGTCCACTTCTAAAAACTTTAAAGGCAGCTCTTCGCCGACCAAATCTTCTTTCGGCTTGCGAGTGCTGATATGAGAGCCCGGAATAAATCCGCGTAGCCCTTCAATGCGTACTAGCGCACCGCCTCGGTTCGTGGCAAAGACGAGCGATCGCACCGTAGCGTCTTCTTGCTGAAGCTGACGCACCCGCTCCCATGCCCGCATGTACTCAATTCTACGAATCGAAAGCGTGAGCTGACCATCTTCGTTATCGTCGGTCAGAATGAAAAACTCGCGAGTCTCATTAGACTGCAAAACTTCTTCAGCGCCCTCTACCCGGTTTATAGACATCTCCTGAATTGGGAGATAGGCAGCCGTTTTAGCGCCAATATCGATTAAAGCTCCCCTAGGTTCAATGCTGAACACCGTACCCGGTACGATGTCGCCAGGGTTGAAGTTGTAGTCGTATTGGTCTAAAAGTGCGGCAAAGTCCTCATGCGTAAACCCAATGTCGGTGTTTTGGTCAGTATTTTGAGTATCCGGGTTGGCCATGCTAAATGTTTCCTACAGTTTTTCTCCGTGAACGAGTGAACACCTCGCGAGCACACAGTCGCCAGTTACAAATCCAGGGTGATGATCCGAACCCCGTGATTGCAAATGAAACAGCGCGCGCACCGCTTGTAAATCCTTACTAAGAACCCCAGTTAAGGGCTCTACCAAAATTGGCAGGACAAATTTATAAGAGGGAAAGAACTTTGATAGTCTTTGAGGTCTGATGTCACAAGATTATTAATGATAGACCAAAAAGTATCCAAAAGCCACTTAGTTACAACTCAGTTATTGAGAGCGATGCCTTTTCTTAAAGCGGTTTGCTGTGGCTAAATCTACGCCTTTACCGGCAGGGTTAGCCCTGGATGGGCTGAAATATTTGTTGAATTTTCAAAAGTCTGAGCAGACGGTGAAAGCGGTGAGGAGTCATGGTCGTCTTCAAGCTGGCTTTCAAGCTGGCTCATGGTTTCGGTAAAGTCGCGAATGCCTTGAAATTGCCGGTACACCGAGGCAAAGCGAACGTAGGCCACTTCACTGAGCCGCTGCAATCGATTGAGCACCCGTTCGCCAATTTCTCCGCTAGTGACTTCTCTGACAGCTTTTTGCTGAAGTTCGGCTTCTATTTCATCGACCAATAGCTCTACCGCATGGGGACTGACACCGGTTTTTTCGCAGGCGGTGACGATGCCACGCAGTAGCTTGGAGCGATCAAAAGATTCGAGATCGCCGCCTCTCTTTAGCACTGTTACTGGCACATATTCAATTCTTTCATAGGTAGTAAATCGGCGTTCACAGTCCATGCACTCACGACGGCGACGAATGCTGCGATCTGATTCTGCTGATCGAGATTCTAAAACGCGATTATTGGGATGTTGGCAAAATGGACACTGCATGGGCTGGAGCCTCGCTTACCCGAATGGCATAACGTTACGACAAAACGGCCCATTCAAAAACTGCCGTTACAAAAACTAGAGGTTGATTCACCCAAAACATCAAAAGCAAAAAGCAAGGGCTCGGCGTACCTTTTCTGATGGTAGCCGAACCCTTGCTTTATTTATCATGAGGCGATCGCTAGGCAGCAGCTATAAACTAGGTTATTTTCTAGTTGTCTTTGACCGGAAAAATCAAAAACTTAGCAAACTATCGTCAGATCAAAAAAATAAACTATCTAGTCTTTGGTGATTTTAGGTGGTTCGCGAAAGGCAATAGCAAAAAACAAAGTCCCAATAATTAGAGCGAAAATTAAAATGTAGGCAACAGCTTCCATGTCTTGTTTCCAATGAAGAACACATCTATTGAGTCTATCAAACTCATCGTTTCTCTGAGGTAACTATCCTGAATTAACCATTCTGAAGCAGCTATAAAGAGCAAGTAGCGGTCAAAAGCAACACAACCAAAATAGGTTCTATCGCTTTTAACCAGCGCACCTACAGGCTAAAATGCTATCTTTTACTAGCGGCTTTTGTAGAGAGGTCACCCAACTTCTGGTAGTAACCCCACTCAACCTGCTCTGGAGACAGATCAGGATCGACTCCTGCGAACACGTCTCTAAACAGCGTGCGGGAGCCATGCCAGATATGCCCAAAGAAGAACAGCAGCGCAAAGACCGCATGGCCGTAAGTAAACCAACCGCGAGGACTAGAGCGAAATACTCCGTCAGAATCCAACGTTTCACGGTCAAACTCAAATGGTTCACCGAGCTGAGCCTTACGCGCATAGCGCTTTACAGCCGCCGCATCATCAATGTGCTGACCATCTAGCTCACCGCCATAAAAGTCAACCACAACGCCAGTCTGCTCGAAATTGTACTTTGATTCAGCCCGTCGAAAAGGAATATCAGCGCGCAAAACGTTGTCTTTATCAACCAAAACCACAGGAAAGGTTTCAAAGAAGTTCGGCAGACGGCGAACAGAAAGCTCCCGGCCTTCCGCATCGTGAAAGACAGGATGGCCTAGCCAAGCCGTTGCAATCCCGTCTCCGGAGTCCATCGGGCCGACGCGGAACAAACCACCTTTGGCGGGGCTATTACCCACATAGTCATAAAAGGCTAGCTTCTCAGGAATTTGAGCATAAGCATCTTCTAAAGAATCACCACTTGCAATTGAGCGCTGAGTTCGCCGCTCAATTTCTTCGGCAAAATAGCTGCCGTCCCACTGATAGCGAGTTGGGCCAAATAGCTCAATCGGTGTCGTCGCAGAGCCGTACCACATGGTACCAGCGACGATAAATGCAGCAAAGAATACAGCCGCAATTGAGCTAGAGAGCACCGTCTCGATATTACCCATACGCAACGCCTTGTACAGGCGCTGCGGAGGTCTTACCGTGAGGTGAAATAAACCGGCAACAATGCCGACAATCCCAGCGGCAATATGGTGAGCGACCACGCCACCCGGATTGAATGGGTTAAATCCTGCTGGCCCCCATTCTGGCGCGACGCCTTGCACATGCCCTGTCAAGCCATAAGGGTCAGAAACCCACATCCCTGGCCCCCAAAGACCGGTGAGGTGAAAGGCTCCAAAACCAAAGCACAGCAAACCAGATAAAAATAGATGAATGCCGAACATTTTAGGCAGATCTAGGGCAGGTTCACCCGTGCGCGGATCGCGGAACAGCTCCAAATCCCAATAGACCCAGTGCCAGACAGAGGCTAAAAACAGCAGTCCTGCCAAAACGATGTGAGCCAGTGCTACACCTTCAAATGACCAGAAACCAGGATTGACGCCGACAGCTCCGGTGATATCCCAGCCACCCCAAGATCCGGTTACACCCAACCGAGTCATGAAGGGCAGAACGAACATGCCTTGTCGCCACATGGGGTTGAGGACAGGATCGCTCGGATCAAACGTGGATAGCTCAAACAGTGCCATTGAGCCTGCCCAACCTGCCACGAGCCCAGTGTGCATCAAGTGTACAGAAATCAATCGACCTGGATCGTTCAGGACAACAGTATGTACTCGGTACCAAGGTAGACCCATTGACTACGCTCCTCCTTGCTTTTGCTAAAAGTTGTATGTGTTTAGCTCAAATATTGAGCTAAGTAAAGCCAAGGCTTTATAGATTAAAAGTTCGATGTCTTATGAGAAGACTTCAGTTACTTATAAGGCTACCAGATAGAGACCCTCTCCAAACCTAGAAAGTCCTTACAGATCGCCATAATGTCTTTCTTTTTGTGTGAGGCGAAAAGGCGAAGTTTCACTTGAATCGCCCGGTTGGCTCACAAAAATGTAAAAATGAAAGCACATAAAGAAGTGTAACTAGCTTTTGACGCCCAATCTAGGTGATAGCGACAAATGGCGATTGATGTGATGTCTCAAGGATCGTGATCGCATTCCAAAAATCAGGTAAGATTCCTCCCATGACTATTATTAAGTTTGTTAAAGAGAATAAGGAGATCGACGCTTCTCTAGGCTCCAACTTGAGATTTAAGGCTCAAGAGAACAATATTGATCTTTATACATTTGTTGGCAAACTTTCGCAGTGTGGGGGCTATGGCCAGTGCGGTACCTGTGTGGTGGATATCATTTCTGGAGCTGAGAACCTATCTCCTCGTACTGCGGTTGAAGAAAAAATGCTACGGAAGCGTCCTTCTAGCTGTCGGTTAGCTTGTCAGACCATCATTCAAGGGATGCAGGGGACTGTGAGCGTCGAAACCAAGCCCAATAAAAAAGACAGCCTGAAAAAAGCGAAAGCGGAAGCGGCTGCTAAACAATTCGCGGTGTTTGCTAGCTCAGATTCTGAGCCTGCTTCTACTGCTGCTGAGTAGCTTGTTGGGTTACCTTGGCATTCGTGGGCAAGCTGTCACCTGGGTCAATCATCCGCTAGGAGTGATATGCTGAAGGCATAGATGCAGTGAATATTCAGGAGTAGATCACGTCTTATGGAAACTAATAAATTAGGGTTTGTCGCTAGCGTCCTATTTGTTTTTGTCCCGACCGTGTTTTTGTTGATTTTGTACATTCAAACGGCTAGCAAAAAAACGGGAACTTAATATCCTGTTTCAGGTGGGGAAGTCTGGGTTATGAGCCGGTTAGTTGGCGGTTTACCCTAGAGTGTGACCCCAAAAAGCCTTTGTGACGGGCGCTAAGCTAGCGCTGTATTTTTTAGCGATTGCCTGTTATACAGCAAAACAAGTCCAAATCACTCGCTACACTCTTTGCCTAAGCACCTTGAACAGATGCGTGTAAATGCCAAGGGCCCTTGAATAGGCCATAAACGTCCATGGAGAATACTGGCGAACTTCTTGAGCGCAATGTACCCCCTGTACGGGTGAAACGGCCAACAGTGACATTGTGATCCAGCCTACTAAAGCATAGCCAAACAACTCACGGCAAAGTCAAAAAGCAGCCGGTAAGATCAGCTTCATTTGAAACTTTGTGGGCTGGGCGTTGGGACGGGTAGATTTGCGATCACCTTAATTGTAACGTCATTGAGTAGCACCCGCAGGATTGTAATAGTCTCTTGACGCGAGAGCCAAATGCAGATTTCCAAAAGATTTGAAGAAGGTTATTAGCTACTCCTTCATACAGCTACTCGTTCATATTTTTGTAGGTAGCGACGGCTGACGGTGAAATCCGGTTGAGGTAGCGGAAAATCCAGTATTTGAAGACGGTATCTAAAATAACCGGGAAGGTAGCGATAAATAAGAAAATAAAGTTTCGATTTGCGGGCAGTCCTAAGTGATTGGCCATGCCTTCTAACAGAACTTCCCACCCATGCGGCGAGTGAAAGCCGACAAAAGTGTCGGTAAACAAGATAATAATAAAGGCTTTGGCGCTATCACTCAGGCCGTAGATAATTTCATCGATGAAGGCTTTTAGAGTCGCCACTTTTTCTTTGCAATTGCTAAGTAAAAAGGCAAATGTTAAAACGGCAACCGCATCGGCAAAGACATTTTGCACCGCGTCAGCACTGCGGCTGCGGTATTCTTCTTCAATGTCAACGGCTTTTTGCCTGACCCGGTTTTCAATTTCTTGCTCCCCAATTTCAGGGGTTTTGCCAATCAGCACTTCAAATCGAAACCGCTCTTCGTAATGCTGCAATTCGTGCAGTGCATCTTCTTCCATTTCTTCATGTAGGAAGACGTCGGCCTGAGTGCTATCGCGGCTGTAAGTGACTAGAGGACTGAAGATAAAGTTTTTGCTGAGATATTGAGCTAGCAGCGGAATGATGATGAGCTGCAAGACAAAGGTGATCGCGATAGTTGTTTGCGTTTTGGAGCTGCGAAAGTTGCGCACAACGTCAACTTCGGCGTCGGGATCTAGATCTTGCTTGATGCGATCTACCGTTCGTAAAATAGAGCGGGGTAGAACGCTGCTGCGACTGCTGAGAGCTTCGTTGGGGGTTTCATCAGCCAGGGTAGAGCGATTATCACCAGACAACCCAGTTGGCTTGCGAGTTTGAATTTGACTGAGGGCAAAAACAGGCTGGGCAAAAATTGAGGGCTGCTGATAGCGATCAATAATTTCGTCGATCAGCTGGAGCTTACGGAAGAAAATGGCCGGGCCGTCGATTTGATCGAGAGGAAGGTCGTCTGGCAAAGAGCGATCACGCTGATCGACTAATGCACTGCTGCCAAGCTCTGTTGCCGTCGGCAGGTAATCTGAACTGCTAGCCCTAAATTCGGCCATTCGCCTTTTAACAATCTTGAGATACTTGCTGAGTTCTTGCTCTAATAGTCGATAGGCGCTACGGCTGTAGCTGCCATAGCTATCAGAAATCGGCTGGCCATTGAAGTGCTTGTCTTCGAGCTGACGAATTTTAAGTGCAGCTTCATAGGCTGAATCAAGCGCTCGGCTTGGCGTTTTTGCAAACCATTGCCAAAACTGGCCAAACAGCCCAAACCGTTGCGAAGAGTTGGTCATTGCTTACCTGACACCGCAAACCAATAAATATTAAATAGATCACTCCATCTTAAGGGGGGAAATGCGAAAACTGCTGGCTTTAACCTACTTAATTTCGAGTTGCTGATAAAGCCGATCAGTAAAATGCTCAAACCGCTTGAATTAGGAACGCTGACAGGATTGCTCCCAAATCAGCTTTTTCTCAACCGACTGGGATTTACCAGGAGCAGCGGTGCGCTCATCCATGAAATAAACTTTGAGATCTTTGAGTGGATAGCCACGGCGATCGCTCTGCTGGCACATATAGGTGCCATAGCTAGGCAGCACTTTTTGGCCGACATGACGATTTAGGTTGATGTAAAAGGTGCGCCACTGCATATTTTTGTAGAACTGGGTGCGATCGCTCAAGCTAGGTTTTTCAAAGCTAATTGTCTGCTGCTGCGCTAGCACATTAATTTCATCTCCAGCTAGCGAGGTACCCGTAATCACATGCCACCCATCATCAGTAGGCGGGCCGGGGGCAAAAATGCTCCAGCTTTGATCGAGCCTAGTGACTCTGCCGATCCAGTCAAGTCTTTGAACCGTGCGGCTCATGACGGCTCGGCGAATCAGTTGCACCGTGGGTTGTGGGCTCTCTGCAAATGCTGGAATGCTGACAACGCTGCGCAGATTCCACATAACCGTAAGCGCCAGCAGCAATAACGCTAATGTACTCAGCCAGCCAGGATTTTTGACCGTGGGCGGCTTGAACTTAAAGGGTTTGGTAAAGCGGCCCGCAATTTTGCGGTGAGTGGCAATCCACTCGTAAAACCGGGTGCCAACGCTCATTACCGGTTTCCAGCGCAGCAAGGGTACAAAGCCCCGAAATACAGGCGAAAGGCTTACCACATAAGCAATGCCTTCAAATTTGTAGTGGTGCTGGCCCTGCCAATCGACAATCACCCACGAATTTTGGCGCTCCATTGCCTGATGAATTTCTGGGATGCTTTGGGCGGTGGCTAAAGGCGTATGGGGGAGTACCAGCAGCATCCGAATCAGATGCACCACTTTTTTGCAAAATCCACAGTCAGCATCATAGAAAATTTTGAGGCCAGTGCGCGCCAAGCCTTGCGGCTGAGATCCATAGACTTTTTGGCTTAAAAATTCCCACGCTGAGGTAGGGATAAAAGCCAGCCAGGTAACGATGCTCAAAGCTGGAAAAATTCCCAGATTGAGCGTTAGACCAAAGCCTGCGTGAAGGCTGATAAACAAAGCGACTGCGATCATGCGGCAGGCATCGTTGCGCCACGGCGACCAGAGCAGCAATGGGCCCACCCATTCCAACACCAGGGTTACAAAGGTAAATATTGTCAGCAATGGGCCTAGATTCAGCAAAAAGTGACCCAGCGCAGTAACGTACTGGTCATAGCTAAGGGCGTAGTAAACGGCGCTACCTTCGGGCCACCAGGTAATGCTGGTCGTTTTAAAGGCGGCTGAGAAAATATAGATAAAGCACTGCTGGGCCATGAGCACGAGTGTAGCCCCGGATAATATCCGCAGTGGCACGGGGCGGCTAGCGGTGTTCAGGGCTCTATCGACTGAATAGGCTGCGCCTAAAGGCAAAAACATCGCCCAGAACATAATCGCTCGAAGCACATCATCAGCGGCGAAAATGAGCAGTGGGTTTCGGTTCTGCATAGAAATGAGCAGCGCCCACGACGCGATCACAGCCCACCGCGAGTGGTAGCCGAACAGCATCGCCACCGCAAAAATAGCAGCCGTTAAAAAGAGAAACCCCTGAAAAATAGGTGCACCGCTCAAGGTATGGATTGTCCAGTAGCTCGCTCTGATCAATCCATCATTCAATACAGACCTAGGCAGTACCCCTTCATCAGTGTAGTGAGCGGTTAAATCGCCAAAGCGCGTCCACAGGTCGCTGAGCAGCACCAGCGCTAAGCCTATTCTAAAAAGGGCCAGCGATCGCACATCCAAGCTATAGCGCTCTAAGTACTGATAGACTGCGCCTACAAAAGTATGAGAAAAGCCCTTTTTCTGAGGTTCAAAAGTCATGCTGGTTACTGAAATGGCTGTTTGAAAGGTGGCACTTTTAATCGCTAGATAGAATTAGCTTTCAAAAAACGCAATGATTCGCTGAGCGCTCGACGAGCAACCTTGACCTGATGGCGGCGAGTCGGCATCCGAAAAATGTACACACCTCGACGGCTCAGAGCTGCAAGCTTACCGCCGAGCGTGATCCCAAAGCTCCAAAGTCCAGCGTCGCCGACGCCAAGCGTGATCATGTCACCGAGATGCAGATAGTTAAAAGGTTTGGGGGCTTTCCCTTGGGTGAGCGCGGCCAAATTGGCTGCTACTCGACTAGCCGCCTGAAAAGCTGCCTGAGCGGTGTTAGGAGCAGGCTTTTGGTGACGGCTTCTCACATCGGCACTATCGCCAAGAACAAACACATTGTCGTGAGAAATGAGTTGAAGCGATCTCCTCGTCAGCCTTTGACCATAGTCATTTTCAGGCACAGATTGCTCACCTAACCAAGGTCGAGGCTGCGTCCCAACAGCCCACAGGGTAAGTTGGCTGGGCAGTACTTGGGTGATATCTCCTTGCTGCAAAGTGACTGATTCAGCCTCTATTTTGATCACTGAGGTTTCGGTTGATACCGTGATCCGTCGGCGGTCAAGGGCGGCTTTGCCTAAGCGTCTAAGCCCTTTGGCAAAGGCTTTAAGAATAGTTGGCCCGCGCTCTATCAGGGTGATTTGAGCGCGATCACCCAAATAATCTGAGACTTTGCCCGCTAGCTCCACACCGCTTGCGCCGCCGCCAATAATAGTGACCGGCATCAGCACCACAGGGTTTTGAAGGGCGTGTGATCGCACCATCTGATCCAGCCTTGCCTTAAGCCTTTGGGCATCTTCGAGCGAACGGAAGGTCAAGGCATGTTCCTGGACACCCGGAATATTGACCGGGCGGCTTTCAGCACCGTTAGCCACTACCAAGTAATCGTAGGTGAGCGTTTCACCCCGACTAGTCGTCACCGTTTGCAGGGCCAAATCTATGGCGCTGGCACAGGTCTGCTGCCAGCAAATAGAAGTCCCTGCAATCAAACTGCTATACGTCGGAGCAATCTCCCACTCCTTCAGCTCGTCGGTGATTAGCTCGTACATCATCGGCGTAAATAAAAACCGCTCCTTAGGTTCAATCAAGGTGATGCGGCTACCGCGCAGGTGACGATACTGTTGCAGATAGAGCGCCGTATACAAACCGCCAAAACCACCTCCTACGATGCAAATGTGCGATCGCGTCGTCGGCGTATTCCGGTTTGTAAACGGCTGAGTCATCTTTTCGGCGCTTCTTTTGGGCACTCTTTTGGGCACTTATTGAGCAGTCAACAAAGGCTTAAGCTGGCTGGCAAGCTGCTGGGATCTCGCTTTTCGGCCTTCTGGCTTTAAATGGTAGTGAGTATCCGCAAACAAGGTGGGCTGAGCTTGAATATTGAGCGTTTTTTCATCGATCAAAACAGGCGCGATTTTGCTGAGTTCTTCAGCAGATTTTTGAATATTAGACCGGGTAAGCGTTTCCTCCTCGTTGCCATAGATCCAAGGCATCGACAAAATTAGCTGGCCGCCTCTCGCTTCGACTTCAGATTTGAACTGCGCAATGCGCTGAAGAGCATGAGGTGAAACCGGATCGGGAATCGATAATGGCCACCACTCGCCCTCGCGCAGCTTGGTTTCAGTCGGATCGCCATGCTTCGTCAAAGGGCCGTCATAATAGCCTGTAAAATGCCCTTCCTCAGTCAAATCCACAGTGGCTTTAACAGCCCAACGCAAAGATGGAATGCCCATTTGCAGCGTTTCTAGGGCGAGCTGCTTAGCCGGTACACCGCCGAGCCCCGGTTGGCCAATGGCTGTGACAAACATGCCCGATCTATCGCCGAAACCATCCTCATCCAGCAGCAGCATGTACTCAGGAATTAGCAGCACCGTATCTCCGGCCTTCACGGTTGCTAACATGCTGGGCAAAATCACATCTAGTCCGACTGGCCCATCTAGACCAAGGTTAACGACGGGCATCTCAATCGCTTCAGAAAGCAGCTCAGAATTGATGGTGTAGTGTGCACCCGATCCGCCTGTGATAATTAGCTTGGGATCAGATGTTTGGTTGGCGATCGCAATTTTATTTTCGTAAAGCGATTTGAGCCAATGGGCTTCTCCACCCAGATACACGTTGTAAATAAAGCCACCGCTCCAAGCTAAAGCGGCCACGGCAAACCAGCTCAAAAGCTTGGGCGGCTTTAGCGTTGGCAGCTTTGAATTTGGCATTTTTAAACTGGGCAACTCGGTCGTCATAAGGATGTCTAGAACTCAAAGTAAATAAAATCAGCCGGAATATTAGCCGCTAAGAGAATCGTCAGCACCAGCAGAATTTTAGACATCCAGGGTGAGGTCAATAGCTCATATTCACAGGCACGCTCTTGCCATACGGCAATGTGTTCTAAGGCGAGGAAGGTGATCGCCAGCGCCAGCGTCACACCCAATACCAGCCCTTCAGGTGAATTAAACACACTCACTGCCTCCATCAGGTGGGCAGGCGAGTAGGCCCAAGGCGTCACCAAAGTCACTAGCCTAGCCAAAAGCCGCTGACTATTAGTCTCCATAAAAAAGAGACAGCCCAAAATCACTGCCCCAAACGTCAGTGCCCAAGACACCACCTGAGGCCGTTTCACAAACCGATTGGTTACCTTCGCAAAAGGCCGTCCGGCATAGCGCAACAGCAGTAGCAGTGCCCCGTGATATGCCCCCCAAATCATAAAATTCCAAGCTGCGCCATGCCAAAAGCCTGACAGCGTAAAGGTAATAAACAGGAAAAAAGCCCCCCACTTTTTGCGCTTGCCCATCAGCGGCAAAAACACATAGTCACGAAACCAAGTGGTCAGCGTCACATGCCACCTTCGCCAAAATTCATTGATGCTTTGAGAAGTATAGGGCGCGAGGAAATTAATGGTAAGTTCAACGCCGACTACGCGCGCCAAGCCCACCGCTATAAAGCTGTAGCCGCCAAAATCGAAATAAATTCGCAGGGTAAACAGAAAAGCATAGAGCCACACTAGCCAAGGATTTGCACTCTCGCCAATGCCATCCGCAATATAGGGCGAAAGATTATCGCCCAGCACAAATTTCATGAATAGGCCCAGCGATAGCCACCGCATCCCGACATCAAAGTTATCGGCGCTGAACTTGAACTTAAAGTCTTGAATTTGGGGCAGTAGCTTACTGCGTCGCTCAATCGGGCCTGCAACAATCTGTGGAAAAAAGGACACAAAGTTAATGTAGTCCAGCAGTTTTAAGGGCTTTTTGCGACGAGCGGTGTACGAATCGACTACAAACGCCACCATTTGAAAAGTATAAAAAGAAACTCCTGGTGGAATCGTTTGAAAGACAGGCAGTGGAAAGCTGGCTTGCCAATCGCTAGAAATGGGCGCTGCTAACCCGATAAAGTCTTCAATAAAAAAGGTGAGGTATTTGAAATAGGCTAGTACCGCCACGTCAAACATAATAATGGCCGTTGCAATCAGCTTTGCCTGCCGACCTTCACGGCGCAGCACTAGGCTTACCATGTAGTAGTTAAACAGAACCTCAAAGAGAAAAATTGCAAAGCTAGTGGGGCTGGCGTTAAGAAATAGCAACAGGGAAAGAGCGGCAATGCCAACGGTGTCGAAGCGATCGCGCCACCAATCAAACCGTTGGCCAAAGTAGCGCACCGTAAAGAACGGCACGCTTGTCAGCAACAGCACCCACCAAAATGAAAACTCGGAAAAATTCAATGTCTTTGCTCTAGCGCAATGGGTCAATTAGGCGATAACTGATAGGCTCAATCCAACCTGCAGAAGGAACCTACAGGGTGACGTCAAATTCTTCGACCATATAAGCAGCGGCTTTTTCAATACTGGGATAGTCCCATAGCAAGGTCGAAGGCAGCTCTAAATCGAGCCAATCTTCTAAGTCACCGACTAAAGTTACTGCATCAATTGAATCAAGGCCGTAGCGGGTGAGAGGCTGCTTCACATCAATGGTAGTCGGATCAAGCGAGAGCACATCAGCAATCTGCTCAACTAACCAAGCTTGAATTTTGCTGACGGGCGTAGTTTGCGTTAATGGCTCAGATGCGCTGGGGTTCTGGAGCTGTTGCATGAGATTTGGTTTCCTGTGTAAAGGGATGAATTATTGAGAAATGAGTGGATGAACCGTTTGTAGAATCGCCGTTTGTAAGATCACCGTTTGTAGGCTCTAAGTGACCAAGCAGGGAGCGGCAATAGCTGGTGTGCGCGATCGCTGAGCTAACTGAAACGGCACAATTGAAAACATTTTGTCCGACTGATGTAGCTGCAAAAGTTCTTGAGCTACATTTTCGTAATAGGCACTAGGGGGTGGGGAGAGCGATCTCCGAAAACGAGAAAGCAGCCGGTGTAAGCTCAGCACCAGCCATTCACCCTCGGCAAAGAAGCCCTGCATATCTTCGTGATTGCGATTGTGCATCCACATCAGAATGCAGGCTATAGCCGCGTGCAAATGACAGTACTGCTTGGCGAGTTCAAAGCTCTCAAACGACTGATCGTGTCCATGTTCAAACGCTGACTGAGTAATCAGATCATCTTGCGCATTGATCTCCTCTAGAATGACTTTCCCAAGGTCTATTACCTGGGAAAGTACCGCCTGACTAGCGGTAGAATCGCCAGATTTCTGCCAAGCTTCGAGATCAGCCAAAGTGCTCTCTAGCCCCTGCATTACATCGTCAGCCCCTCGGCTGATTAGCTCTAGCCGGTTAGGCTCGAACGCCGGCAAGCCCTGATCAAGTGAAAAGCTTTGGGCCAAACGAACCTTGAGCGCCGCTAGCTTATCAGGCTTTTGGCGAATTCGCAGCCGAGCTTTGGCTAGCTGCCGACGCTGTAAAATCAGCGCGTGTAAATTCACCACCGAGCTCCCGTCGAACATGCTGATAATGGCACTGTCTCGAAGCGCCTTTTGAAACACCCCCGAATCGTGCTCATCGCGCATGTAAAACCGTGATCCCAAGACGACCGAGGTATCTTTCATCACCTGTTCTAGCGTCACCGGAACAAAATATTTATCCACCGCTGACCAGACGCTGAACTGGTCAGTCGCGACATGAAAACCTCTAGCTGCGCCGATGTTGACACAATCGCAAATGAGTACATCGATAAAGACATTCGTTAGTGTTCGCCGCGCGTGAGGCATCTCAATGACGGTTTTGCCATAAAGTTGACGACTCACCGCAAAATTGAGCGTCGTGCGCAACGTAGTATCTGCTGCCCCTTGAGAAAAAGCAGCGCACAGCGCCCGCGTAATTTGAAAGCCCTTCAAACCCAGCTCTAGCCCGTGACCTTCTTGGCCTAGCAGCATCTTGTCAGGGATGAAGCAGTCACTAAAGCCAATGCCGCTCATATCAGCAGCGCGAATGCCGTGGGTTTTAATTTTAGGCAAGTTGTAATACTGACTCGGCTCAAGGTATTTTTTCTCTACCATAAATAGCGAAAGCCCTCGATTGCCGCCCTCGGGATCGGTGCGCGCTAGCACATAGGTGACACCAGAAATAGTCGCTCGATTAATTGGCCACTTTTCGCCATTGAGCAAATAGCCGCCTGCAACCTTAGTGGCTGTGACCCCGCCACCGACCAAATCACTCCCATGCTCACGCTCAGAATAGGCCAAACACATTGCGGTGTGGTCTTCACGCATAAGCTGAGAGAGCGTTTGCTTTTGCTCGTCGCTGCCCGCCATCCAAGTCAAAAAAGACCAAAACAGCGTAGTAAACGCAATCGAAATATTCAAATCGCGGCGGGCCAACACCCGCACAAAGGCTACAAATTCCTCAAAAGATGTGAACTTACCGCCACACTCAGTCGGGACGTAATAATTTTGCAGACCCCAGCTATACAGCCAAGCAATTTCGTCATGCGGAAACTGCTCAGCTTCGTCTAGCTCAGCAGTTCGCTGAAAAGACATCAGACTCTCGACCTGATGAGGATTGCCTAGGGCCTGCTCTAACTGCTCTGCGAGTTGGTATTGCGCTAATGTCATGAATGCCTCCCTTTTTTAATCCCTTCCCTTAATCTCTTTTTTCATTTCTATTTATGGCTTAGCTTTTGCACCAAGGACTCGACCTCGTTTTGCAAGGTGCGTACCTTCGCGGTGAGCCGAGGGTTTTCGCTCCAGTCTGCCAGGACTTCTAGCTCACCCGCTAAAAAGCTCGCCTTACACTTGCGCCGTTGAATTTTACCGCTTGAGGTTTTGAGCACATTGCCCGATTTTACGAGGGCCACTGCGTACACTTGCAACTCATGGGCTTCCGAAATAGCCTGACGAATTTCGGCAATTAGCTCCTCAGCCTCTAGGTTTAGCTGATACTGCCGCTCAATTTTTTGCACTACGACTAGCTGCTCTTCACCGTCTTCAATAATAGAAAAGCAAGCGCCGTAGTCAGGCCGCATGGCTGGGGCAGTTTGCTGCACTGTCCATTCAATATCTTGAGGGTAATGATTGGTGCCGCGAATGATGATCAAGTCTTTAATGCGACCAGTGATGTATAGTTCGCCGTCTTGCAGAAAGCCTAAATCGCCGGTTCGCAGATAGCGGGTGGCTCCTTCTTTGGCAATTTGCGCTTCAAAGGTTTCTCGGGTGGCATTGGGCCGTTGCCAGTAGCCATGCGCAACGCCGGGATCATTCACCCAAATTTCACCAATTTCATCGGTAGCGCAGCGCTCTAGCGTATCGGGATTGACAATGGCGACGGTCGTCTCACAGACTAAGGTGCCGCAGCTAACGGCTTCTCGAACGTAAGCAGTATTAAACTTATCCGCATCGGCTGCGACCACTTTGCCCTGCTCTAGTTCGCTGGCTGCCAACTGTAAAATCACGGGCGCTCGGCCAACCGGAGTAGTAGAAACCAGCAGCGTCGCTTCTGCTAGGCCGTAAGCGGGCGAAAAGCTTTCCCACTTAAAGCCACAGTCTGCAAAGGCTGCATAAAAGTCGCGCATGACTCGCGGATTAATCGGTTCGGCAGCGTTACCCGCGCTGAGCCAGCCGCTGAGATTTAAGCCTTCGCGCTGAACCGGTTTGATGCGGCGGACGCAGAGGTCGTAGGCAAAGTTGGGGGCTTGGCTATGGGTGGCTCCGTGTTTTTGGATGGCTTGGAGCCAGCGTAAGGGGCGTTTGACAAAGGCCAGAGGGGCCATGATGTAGCAGGGTGCGCCGTTGTACAACGGCTGGATGAGCCCTTCCACCAGGCCGTAGTCGTGAAAGTAGGGCATCCGGTAACGGTGGGGCCACTAGGGTGGTAGCCGCAGCCCCTTTGTAAGTAGTCGGAGTGGTGGAGCAGGTTATAGTGGCTGAGCATCACGCCCTTTGGCATGGAGGTAGAGCCTGAGGTGTATTGCAAGTAGGCCAGTACGTCTTTGTCAATTTGGGGATCTTGCCAGTCTTTGGCTAGGGCTAAATCGACGGTTTCGGTATCGATCCAGCGCATGGCTTCAAATTCAGGGAAGTCGAGTCCACTTTCTTGAATGAGGTCGATAATATGGGCGTTGCTTAAGACGATGGTGGCTTTAGCGTCTTTGATGATTTCGCGCAGCCGAGGCAGGGTGCGCTTCATGCGGCCTGCATCGGGTGAGGGCACAGGGATGGCAATCACACCCGCGTAGAGGCTAGCGCAAAAGGCTGCAACGACTTCTATGCCCTGGGGGTAGAGCAGTAGGGCGCGATTGCCTTTTGCCTCCTGTTGCTGAAGCAAGGCTGCGATCGTCCGCGCCCACTAATCTAACTCGGCGTAGGTATAGGCCGCACCTTCGCTTTTGCCATCGACTAAAAACTGGTAGGCCAAATCATTGGGCTGCGTTTTGGCCCGATGCTGAAGTAACTCTATTAGCGTAGAAAAGTGATCACTTTGCTGATGAGTATCGTCTAAGGCATTTTGAGCTTGGGCATTTTGAGGCGGAGAATAAACCATCGCTACCCACCGAGAAAGAGTCATTTGAGCAGTGCTTCTAAGGCCCTTTGAGCCAGGGCAAACGCATACTCCATTGTTTTCTCAATAAGAGCACCTAAAAGTGGCCTTGTTGAGAAAATAAGAGGCGACTCATAGCCGGTCAAGCGCTGAAAGCCTCATTCTTCCGTTGGCACAAATTTAGTATGCGTTTGCCCTGCCCTTTGAGCTACTTATATTGACAGATGTACACTGAGAGAGTTCGGAGAATGTTTAAGTTGAAACTGCTGGTCTAACTAGATCGAGATAAAACTGAGGTGATTGCATCATCCTCTACGAAAGAATACTGACACACCCGTTCTCTAAAAAAAAACGGCTGCTCGCGCGCTTTACATAAAAAACAAGCTTTTACATTGTTTTTATGAATAGATTTAGTGCTTGTGCATTCTTAGATAACATTAGCCAGCGCACCGATGCCTGTTTTAGATTTCCCAAGCATAAAACGACCATAACCTCGGTTCTCCCGGTAATGCGGCGATTCACTATCCCAATTCATTGGCGCAATCAGTGCGACAAGAGCACTGTGAGTGGGGATATTCTATGAGTAAGGACATTCAAGTTTGGCAAATTCCGCTTCAGGTGAGCTTAAAAACAGTTGATGGCTATTTAGCCTGTCTTGCTGAAGATGAAATTTTGAGGGCTAATCGCTTCAAGTTTCCTGATGATAGACGTCGCTTTGTAGTAGCGAGAGGCGCTTTACGCCATCTGCTAAGCAGGCACATCGGAAAAGCTCCGGCTGCCATTGAGTTCGGCTACGGTAAATACGGTAAACCTTTTGTCAGACGAGCCTTTGCGAGGCAATCAGAGCCAGTGAATTCCTTAGCTATTCTGCCTCAAGAAGCTTTTCAATTTAACCTTTCTCACTCAGGTGATTTGGCCTTATGTGGGCTGGGTCGTCATCGAAAAGTAGGCGTTGATGTCGAAAAAATTAGGTCTATCAGTCGGCTAGAGATGATGATGGAGCGCTGCTTATCAACGGCTGAGCAAGATCGGGTAAAAGCTGCGCGGCCAGATGATCAATCCCAACTCTTCTTACAATACTGGACTTGTAAGGAGGCGTATTTGAAAGCGACTGGACTAGGCTTGACTCAATCTATGCAGAGGGTTGAGGTAGAGGCTTGGCGATTAGTCAACGTTCCGGACGATTGTGCAAAGGGCTGGCAGCTTCATGCCATAGCGGTGCCTGAAGGCTATGTTGCGGCTTTGGTCGTGGCTGGGACAGCAGGTACTAGGACAGCCATTCAAGTTAAGGCGTGGTTGCATCCTGATTTCGCGTGATCATAATCACGGATTTGACCGGACGTTGAATAGGCTGGCCTTCTGCATCTAGGCGGCCCAGGTGAGTTTGTCCGTCGTAGTACAGAGAGGATGAGCTGCCACCGTCTAGGTTGAGCAGTTGGGTTGCGCCGAGAGAGGTGGCAAATTCGGTGAGTTCAGCTAGCGTCATGCCAGTTGCGATTTGGCCATTGATTTGACCACTATTGGGCAGGTTAGCGCGCTGGGCGACCATAATTAGGAGCAGGGTGCCATCAGGGCAAATCGCTAGGGCACTTCTGGCATTGGGCTGCAAACTGCTAATAGCGTCGCGTATTAGGGTGCCATTCTCGTCGCCGTTCTCATAGTCGGTGAAGGCTTCGATGAAAGCGGTGTCTTGTGGCAAAAGCTGTGGGCCAGCACCAAGCGCCGTTTCGGTTTTGCAACCGTTAGGTGAAGCGGCATCGTGGGGCGCAATATCATAGCGAATCTGGGCTGAATCTTGGTCTAAGCCTTGGCAGCGATAGATGCGAAACTCAGAGCGGTTCAAAATTTGGGGCAGATAGGCTTGAAGACTGGGGTTACCGGTCAGCCTTTCGTTGTCAGCCGGATCGCCGACTGATTGGCCTTGAGAGATCAGATGCGAGGTTGTTTTACCGTTTTGCGGATCAAAAAAGCCGCCATTGATCACAGCTAGCGCGTTATTCTGCTGGGCGAAGTCTGCGACTGTTGTGAGGCTGGGGGTGGTGGCGATCGCCACTACCCCACCAACCTCAACGCTCACCACATGAACAGTAGCTTGCGGCAGATCGTATGTCTGGTAATGAGTGGAAGGTTGGCTAGGGGACACTGATGAATTAGCTGGCGAATTATCTGAAGTCAGCGTGGTTTGGGACGGGTTGGCCTTTGACAAGGCTAAGTGAGTTCTGGCAGGTTTGGCCAAATACAGCAAGACAATGCCAGCACCCAAGACAAGTGGCATCCATAAATAGAGCGCTTTAAGCTTTTTATCCGGCAGCATTGCGTACTTTCTCGCTGTAGTCTTTGGGGCGAATTTGGCGAAAGCCTTGGAACGCGACTTGTCTGGCCCAGGCTGGTAAATACGATAGCACTTGGCCGACTCTGGCTCGATTTGAAAGGGCATTGGCATTTTTAAGATCGGCAATCAGGGATCGGCCTCGCTGGGTTTCGCCTTTTTCGATGAGACGCATGGCCAGCACCTGCTTAAGACCATGCAGCTTAGTCATCCGAGCCTGCTCCAGATCAGGGCGCTCCGGAAAGTGGTAGCTCTCTAGGCAGAAAGATTTGGCGCTCAGGAAGTGGATATCTTGTCTGAGGCTGGTTTGGCCACCGTGAAAGCGGTATTCCATCAGCCGTTCGGGAATGAAATAGGCGCTTTGGTTCGCTAGGGCGCAGCGCACTAATAGATCGAAGTCCTCGCAGCCATCGGCCTCGAATCTCATGAAGTCTACGGCCTGTAGGCTGCTTTTGCGAAACAGTGTTGAGCCGACCTGCAAGCTCTGGTGCAAGAAGGTTTCTGCTAGCAAATCATCAATTACACCATGCCCTAGCCGGTCTTTTCCCCATTTGGCTGAATTGGCGTCCGTTGCGGCGCAGTCTCGTTCGTTACGGGCGTTTATAATCCAGTGATCTGAGCAGACAAAATCGACTTGCGGCTGATGATCGAGAATGGCGACGGCTTTTTCTAAAAAGGTGGGAGTGAGGGCGTCGTCGTCATCAAATTTGATGAAGTATTCTCCTTTGGCCGCTTCGTAGCCGGAGCGCATGTTACGGCTGCGCTGAATATTCTGCGGGTGGCGCAGATAGCGGATGCGCGGATCTGACCACTGGCCAACAATGGTAGGAGTATGATCGGGCGAGGCGTCGTCACAGATGATCAGCTCAAAATTTGGATAGTTTTGGCTGAGAACACTTTTGACGGCATAGGGCAAAATATCAGCGCGGTTGTAAGTAGGAATGCAAACGCTGACTTTAGGCGAGGAAGAAAGCGATGGGTTAGAGAAAGATGCGGGAGAAGGTTCGCTAGACACGGGTTTTGGGTAAAAGGATTGAAAGGATATGTCGGTGGTGGATAGGCTGCGGATGTTAGCTAGCGTAATCGCTGTTTTATCTATTGATATGGATTGGATGTAAATATTTTTCTGGGGCAGGTTAGATCTGTATAAGTATCTGTTGAAGATGTTGGATTCAACGGCAACAGATATTCAAAAGCTGCCATGATCAGCGTAATGGGCCAGCGTAATAGGGTAGAAGGTGTTCGATGTGAATTTGATTGGGTTTATGTGGCAGGGATGGGCGTCTCTTTTATGATGGCGGATTCGATGGTGGTGCCTGAAGTGCACTTTTCAGAACGGGCTGATTTATATTGCCCGAAGGTTTCTGTGATTGTGCCGATCTATAACGGCGAGCAGGATTTGCCCGGTTTGTTGGCTTGCCTGATGGCGCAGACTTATCCAGCAGAGCAGGTGGAATATTTGCTGGTGGATAACGGCAGCAGCGATCGCACCCCTCAAATTTTAGCCACTGCCGTTGAGCACTTTACAGCCAAGGGATTGACCTGCAAAGTGCTCAGTGAAGGCAAAATCCAAAGTGCTTATGCAGCTAGGAACACCGGCATCCGCGCGGCTACTACCGAGTTTTTAGCTTTTACGGACGCTGACTGCTATCCAATACCCGGATGGCTGATGGGGCTGATGCAGCCTTTTCAAAACCCGCAAGTAGGGTTAGTCGCCGGAGAAATTACGGCGCTACCGGGAACTACTTGGCTGGAGCGCTACGCTGAGCGCAAGCAGACAATGAGTCAAAAAAATACGCTAGCTCATCGATTTTGTCCTTACGGTCAAACGGCAAACTTAGGAATTCGGATGAAAGCCTTAAAGCAAGTAGGTCTGTTTCGCCCTTATTTAACGACCGGTGGCGATGCGGACATTTGTTGGCGCATACAGCGTGAGGGCCAGGTGGAGCAGGCTCCGTGGAAGATTTGCTATGCGGCGGATGCGGTGATTCAGCATCGTCACCGGCAGAGTTTAACTGAGCTAGATAGCCAGTGGGCACGCTATGGCAAATCGAATCGATATTTGCACGAGCTGCATGGGGTAGATTTGACGGGGCCGCTGCCAGTCGCTGATCGCAATCGCAGTTTGCTGAGGTGGCTGCTCAAAGAGCTGCCAGTGGCGGCTATGAAGTGGGTGCTTGGCCGGGGGCCAGCGATTGATATGGTCATAACGCCTTTGGATATTTACTGTGGGCGATCGCGCGATCACGGCCAAAAAGCAGCCAGCCTTCCGCCTAAAGCTCGAGAAAAAGACTACTTGCCAATCTCATCTGCTGACAGCCCATAGATTCTGCTGATAAGAGCGCTCCCTTACCTTGAAAATGCTGATTTTATGAATATTTTGATGCTCTCAGCGACGTTTCCCTATCCGCCGACTAGAGGTGGCACTTCGGTGAGAACGTTCAACTTACTGAAGTATCTTAAGCAGCAGCAGCATCAGGTGTCGCTCGCAACCTTGCGCGCTGGCGATGTCACCGATGCGGAAGTAGCGGCGTTGGCGGCTTGGGTAGACGATTTGGCGGTGTTTCCTCGGCCTTTAGATCGCGATCAGGCAGTGGGGATATTTGGAAAAGTGCAGCGCTGGGCCAAATTTATCATCGGCGGCGTACCACCGAGTGTGGCAAGTACCTGTTCCGAGGAAATGCAAGCGTGGGTAAATAAGCAGATCGCTAGCACCCAGTTCGATGCGATTACCTGTGAGCACAGTGTCAATGAGGTGTATGTACCGGTTGATATTGGGCGCTACATTCCCAAGTCGGTTGTGAATATTCACAGCTCTGTGTATGGCACTTGTGCGCATCAGCTAGCGGGCGGCACGGCGGAGTTTCCTTGGCGCGATCGCCTTAGCCTACCTTTGCTAAAGCGATACGAGCAGCGCTACTGTCAAAAATTTTCTCACTTAGTTGTGACCACTGCTGAAGACCAAAGACAAATGGCTGATCTGAGCGGCAAGCAGGCCACTGTTGTGTCTAACGGGGTGGATTTAGACCTGTTTCCGCCTCGCCAGAAAGATCCCGACGGCCACAGCTTAGTTTTTATTGGAGCAATGGATAACTTACCCAATATTGATGCGGTGACATTCTTAGCTGAAGAAATTTTTCCGTTAGTGTGTCAAGTATATCCACAGGCAACGCTGACTTTGGTCGGCGCGAGGCCAACTGAAACGGTCAAGGCGCTGGCTGAATTACCGAATGTGACGGTTACGGGCAAAGTGCCGGAAATGACGCCTTATCTACACGCGGCTACAGTATGCGTAGTGCCGATGCGCACCGGCTACGGGATTAAAAACAAAACGCTAGAAGCGATGGCAGCCGGAGTGCCGGTAGTGGCAAGCGATCGCGGTTTAGAAGGCTTGGAAATAGATGGAGAAAATTTGCCGCTACGAGCACTACGCGCGAATACGGCGGGTGAATATGCAGCAGCTATTGGACGACTGTTTGAGTCGGCTGAGCTCAGGGCGCAGCTTTCGCACAATGGCAGGCGGTTTATAGAGGAAGGCTATACGTGGGCGATCGCCGGACACCAGTACGAGCAAGTCTTGTTGAGTCAGACATAGAAAGTCCCGGGGCTTCACAATACTTATGTAAACCTGAGCCCTAGTACTCATGAATAAGCAATAGATCTGGAGAATATTCCACCCCACATTCCGCCCTTTGAAGTGTCACACTCAGGTATTAATGATAGAGCCCTGTTTTGGAAAGACTTTCATGGCTTAGCAGTTCAAATGAACTAAGTCATAAAAATTCTCAATTAAGGTTAACTATTGAGAACCATGC
>JBGTIK010000386.1:0-9070 GCA_041745715.1 Phormidesmis sp. | reverse complement strand
GCATGGTTCTCAATAGTTAACCTTAATTGAGAATTTTTATGACTTAGTTCATTTGAACTGCTAAGCCATGAAAGTCTTTCCAAAACAGGGCTCTATCATTAATACCTGAGTGTGACACTTCAAAGGGCGGAATGTGGGTTTATAATTCTGCTAGATTCAAACGCAGCGCATCTTCATGGGCAACCCTATCGATCAGTCTTTAGATCAGCTTTCATCGTTTGAGAGCGATCGCGCCGAAGCCATTTTATCAGCCCTTCCGGCTGAGGCCCAGTCTGAGCTGCTGCAAGCGGTTTTAGCTGAGGATGCCTATCCTTGGGCTGGGAGGGCGACTAGAAGAGGAACTGGAAATGAGAATGGGCTCGATGAAGAAGTACCCATCCTCGCCGCCGCTCAAGCGCTGGAAATTACTGAAAAGGATGCGGCTCAGGGCTGGCAAAAACTCTCCGCTCAGTTGGGCGCAATGTGGGCGGCTCATGACCTGCAAGCCTCTGCGCTTCAGCAAAAGTTTGCAAATCGCCTGCCTAGTACGGTGATTGCTCACATTGCTGAAAAAGCTCAGCAGGTAACTCGTCTGGCTCAAGGGGCCAGGGCGAACATGACCGATCAAATGATTGCCTGTGTGCAAGATCTGCTGACGCATATGGCCGAAGCTGATCTGCGGGTGATGGCTCGACCAATGGCTTTGGCGATGCGCGGCAGCAGCAGTGATGCGTTTGTAGAAGCCACGATTCAATCAGTGCGGCAGGCTGAGTGGGCAGCGCTCTCGCCCATTGAGCAGTCTCGGCTGAGCTTGGCGGCGGCGCGGTATGCGATTTCTCAGATTGATTTAGCGGCTGAAAAAGCGCGCTATAAAAAACCGCCATTAGAACGACCGAAGCTTTCTTAACAGCCCTTATTTCCGTCGATCAACCTACAGGTAGATGGATTATCATTGCATATTGGCACGAGCATCTTTGACAGCAGCCCTAAAGGCTAAGATGCCGGATGGAATGCTGAGTGCCAGAATGATGGCGGTAGGGGCAGTGCCCCAGTCAGGGTCACCGGAAGATAGCTCGAACATGCAGCCGACGGCAGCGATCGCCGTTAAGCAAGCAATGCCCAGAAGTGCGTCACTTTTAGGGGTCACAATTTTTTCTCCAGTGTGGGTTTATCTAGTGTGGGTTTATCTAGTGAGGGGTTATCTTGTACAGGCCTTGTAGAGACGCAGAGATAGAAACGCAGAGAACGCAGTGGCTATTTGATTTTTTTGACGTCTTTAATCGCAAAGCCGTTCTTTTTTAGCTCTTGATTGAGCGCGATCGCATTATCCACCCGATCTACAAACATCACCCCGTTTAGGTGATCCATTTCGTGCTGAATCACGCGCGCTACCAAGTCATCTACCTGAATCTTACAGGGTTTGCCCAGCTCATCTTTGAAGCTGACTTCAATCGCCGCTGGTCGAATCACATCAAGGTATACGCCCGGAATACTCAAGCAGCCTTCTTGGCCTTTGGCGAGTTCCTTACTGTAGCGAGTAATTTTCGGGTTGATCAGCACTAAGGGCGGCGTCGTGGCATCTTCCGGATCGCCATCAACCACTAAAAGCTGCTTATTCACCGCTACTTGAGGCGCTGCTAGGCCAATGCCGTCTTGGCTGTACATGGTTTGCAGCATTTTGCGCACCAGCTCGCGCAGCTCATTGTCTATCTTGCTGACGCGCTTGGCCGGTTGGCGAAGGCCGCGATCGCCTAAATAAGAAATTTTCAGCGGTGGTTTTTTAAGTTTTTTCTTTTCGACTTCGATGACAGCGACCATGACTTTCAAACTAGCGGTTTTTTAGCGATCTACATTGTAACAACTCACACTCCCTTCGAGATGCACTTAAGGAATATGAGCAGCTGATTTCATTCTTGCACCAGTTTAACCAGTCAATTCGATAGCCTGCTTGCATCAAGTCGTTTTGATAAGGGAACTCTCCATATGGAGATATCGCGAACTCATAGGCGACTACTGTGCTGAAATCACTTGCTAAAACCGACTACTTACTACACGAAAGCCTGCGCGGGCTAAGGCGCGGCGGCTGGATGAACTGGGCCGCAATTAGCACAATGACGGTGCTGCTGTTTTTATTTGGTGTCAGCCTGCAAGCGAGCTGGCAAATTGAGGGACTGCTGAATCAGTTCGGTTCACAGCTCGTGATTTCTACTTATCTAGACAGTGGCGTCGATGCTAGCAGCTTGACAAATCAAGTGTCCGCGCTGCCCAGTGTGGTGTCGGTCGAAACGGTGAGTAAAGAGCAGGCTTGGGCGCAACTAACCGAAGATTTGGGGCTGTCGGATGTGTCGAACGCCTCTTCTCAGCTCAAGGGCAATCCGCTGGTCGATGAGCTAAAAGTCAAAGCCAGAGAAGCTGAGGCCGTGCCGCAGCTAGCCAAAACGCTAAAGAGTATGCCGGGTGTAAACGATGTGCTTTATGTCAGTGAGGTGATTCAGCAGCTGCGCGATTTGAACCAGGGGCTGCGGTGGGTGAGTTTGACGGTGGTGGGCCTGTTGAGTTTGACCGCGATCGCCGTAGTAACCACAACGATTCGACTGATTGCGATCGCCCGCCGCCACGAAATTGAAGTCATGCAGCTCGTCGGTGCAACCCGCAGTTGGATATACATGCCTTTTCTATTTCAAGGCTTAGCGTTTGGTCTTGCAGGCGCTGGCAGCTCATGGGGTCTGCTCATCGCCGTTCAGCAAGGTCTCAAATCTTTATCGGCCCGTCAGCAGCCCGCCTTTATTGAGTTTTTGGTGAATGGCTTGAAGCTGACCCCACAGCAATGGATTCTACTGCCAATGGCGCTAGTGAGCTTAGGCGTTGGCATCGGCTTGGTCGGCAGTGTTCTAGCCGTCAGGAAAGTAGCGGCAGCTAGATAATCCTGTCAGAGCGACGGATAGCCCAATTTCAGACTGCGGAAATGGTACAAGGTCACTAAAAAATAAAGATCACAAAAAATCCCTCGCTGGCTGCGCATCACACAGCGAACGAGGGATTTTTAAAGTTTTTTGGGTTGCGAACAGCGTTGGTTCGGCTTTAACTGACATCTAGTAGGCTGGGCGTCTAGTAGGCTAGGCCCATGCTCCGAGTGGTTTCTGCGCCTAAGTAAACGCGGATGCTCAAGAAGTCAGTTGGGCAAGCCGTTTCGCAGCGCTTACAGCCAACGCAGTCTTCTGTGCGAGGAGAGGCCGCGATTTGACCGGCGCGGCAGCCATCCCAAGGCACCATTTCCAAAACGTCCGTAGGACAGGCACGAACGCACTGCGTGCAGCCAATACAGGTATCGTAAATCTTTACTGAATGAGACATGAAGTACAGACTCCAGAACTATTATTGCAATGCTGTCAAAATGTTGCCAATCGCCGGAGATTGACCTAAAAGGACTCTGATGAACTGAGCCCTAAGCTGCCCAAGCTACCAGCAGCCGACCACGAGCAAGGGTTCTCCAACCCATCAGCAGTTTATCCCGTGGGCATGAACGATCCGACAGATAGGCAGACAAAAATTTATGGAACGTAATACTTCAATTGGTTCTTTGCCGAATCAAGTCGAAGTGATTTGGCAAAAAAACGAGGGTTCAACCGCGCGATTCCATCGGCTAAATGGTGGCTATGTCCATCGGGGGTCACGCTTTCCTATAAGATGAGGGAACTTAAATGGAAGGCTGCTTAGGCACAGCATTTGCTAGGCTGAAGGTTAGTTGAAACCTTTTTAGGTGATTTTTTTTTGCGCTTTTTGCCGCTGTTTGAAGGTAATTACAGTAATGAGTGATGACATTTTAGGAAAAGTTCAGAAGATTGTTTCTGAGCAGTTAGGAGTAGATGAGGCCGAAGTGAAGCCCGAAGCTAACTTTGCCAACGATTTAGGAGCTGATTCTCTAGATACCGTTGAGCTAGTAATGGCACTCGAAGAAGAGTTTGATATCGAGATTCCAGATGAGTCGGCGGAAAGCATTAGTACCGTTCAGGCGGCGGTTGACTTTATCAAAGCGAAAGCATCCTAATGACTCGATAGCAGGTGATTTAGTGATCTCTAACGTTAAGATTTTATTAACACCTGCTGTTATCTCAAGCTAGGGTAGATGATCCGCAGTCTCCACTGCTTTTCGATAAAAATTATGGCCTCTAGAACTATGGCCCAATCAGATAACAAACCAGACAAAAAACGAGTTGTGATCACCGGCCTAGGGGCGGTTACACCTATTGGCAACACCCTCGAAGACTACTGGCAGGGGCTACTCAGCGGTCGCAGCGGTATTGGCACCATTACGGCTTTTGACGCTTCACAGCACGGTAGCCAAATTGCGGGAGAAGTCAAGGGGTTTGACCCGCTGGACTTTATTGATCGCAAAGACGTCAAGCGTTCGGCTCGGTTTTCGCATTTTGCAATAGCGGCGAGTACGATGGCGATCGCCGATGCCAAACTAGAAATCACCGACCTCAACGCCGAGCAAATCGGCGTAATGATCGGCACCGGCGTCGGCGGCATCAAAGTCATGGAAGATCAGCAAGAGATCTACCTAGAGCGAGGCCCTAGCCGCTGTAGCCCCTTCATGATTCCGATGATGATCGCCAACATGGCCGCTGGCCTGACCGCGATTCACACCGGAGCCAAAGGGCCAAACTCTTGTCCCGTAACTGCTTGCGCCGCTGGTTCTAACGCCATCGGCGACGCCTTTCGCCAAGTTCAAAACGGCTACGCCCAAGCCATGATCTGCGGCGGCACCGAATCGGCAGTCACGCCTTTGACCTTCGGCGGCTTCTCGGCCATGCGGGCCATGTCTACCCGCAACGATGACCCCGACCACGCCAGCCGTCCTTTCGATCAGGGCAGAGATGGATTTGTACTGGGAGAAGGCTGCGGCATCTTAATTTTAGAAGAACTCGATCATGCCCTCAGCCGAGGCGCACGCATCTATGCAGAAATAGTTGGCTACGGCATGAGCTGTGACGCCTACCACATGACCGGCATTGCCCCCGGCGGTGAAGGCGCAACCAGAGCCATCCGCTGGGCGCTCAAAGATGCGGACTTAAGCCCTGAACAGGTAAGCTACATCAACGCTCACGGCACCAGTACCCCCGTCAATGATCCGAATGAAACCGCCGCCATCAAAACGGTGCTGGGCGATCATGCTTACAAAATTACCGTTAGCTCTACCAAGAGCATGACCGGTCATTTGCTAGGCGGCTCAGGCGGCATTGAAGGTGTCGCGGCGGTTATGGCTGTTGCCCATGACAAGGTACCGCCGACAATTAACCTATTCAATCCCGATCCGGCCTGTGATTTGGACTACGTGGCTCACAAAAGCCGCGACCAAATTGTGAATGTTGCTCTTTCTAACTCGTTTGGCTTTGGCGGCCATAATGTGACCTTAGCCTTCAAGAAATACGCTGAATAGACATAGGCTAGATAGCACCAGATAGCACCAGATAGCAGCAGTAGAGCAACCGCAAGCAGATTAAGCGCTGAAGACATCAAGCTCTCCAGACATTTATTTCTCTTCGCTGCATAGATTAGGCTGGCTGAGAGTACCTAGAAGTTGAGCGATTTCACTCGGCAATCTGACTGTATAGGCGCTCCAATGAGGCAAAAAATGGCTATGTAAGTAGCAAATAAAGCCTCGGCTTACAGTCACAGATGTTACAGATTCGTAGGTATAATGCCTTCACTGAGGCTTTTAATCTAATGATTAAGTGCTCTCAAGGCTCACTTGTTTCTGGCTTTTCTCTGACTTTTTTTAAGAAATGTCATTCGGGTTTTTGGTAAAAAGCTTTTATCGGTCGCTAATTCAGTCGTTGAGCAGTCGCTGAATCTGTGCTGACGATTGTAGGTTTCGTCGTTTCTACCTCTTGCCGTTTCTATCTCATCGTTGTTTATTCGACCGTTTTTCCAAGCGCCTAAAGCGCTCTTTCCTTCAATCTCCCCGTTGTTCACCCTCCAGAAAAGGCTATGGCTGTCGCAACTCAATCGCTTGAAACACTGTGCATAAACTCTATTCGTTTTTTGGCTATTGATGCCGTTAACAAGTCCAAATCAGGTCACCCCGGATTGCCGATGGGCGCAGCCCCCATGTCTTTTGTGCTGTGGGATAAGTTCGTTCGCCACAATCCCAAAAATCCGAAGTGGTTTAACCGCGACAGATTTGTCCTCTCAGCGGGCCACGGCTGCATGTTGCAGTACGCCATGCTGTATCTCACTGGCTACGACAGCGTGACCATAGAAGATATTAAGCAGTTTCGGCAGTGGGGCTCTAGAACCCCTGGGCACCCTGAGAACTTTGAAACAGCAGGCGTTGAAGTGACTACTGGCCCCTTGGGCCAAGGCATTTGTAATGCAGTGGGACTGGCCATGGCCGAAGCCCACCTCGCCGCCAAGTTCAACAGGCCCGACTGCACGGTGGTCGATCACTACACCTATACCATCATGGGTGACGGCTGTAACATGGAAGGCATTTCAAGTGAAGCCTGCTCACTGGCCGGTCATCTGGGCCTCGGCAAGCTGATCGCGCTATACGACGATAACCACATTTCTATCGATGGCTCAACTGACATTGCCTTCACAGAGGACGTCAGTAAACGCTTTGAAGCCTATGGCTGGCATGTGCTCCACGTCGAAGATGGCAATACTGATTTGGATTCGATTGAGAAAGCTATAGCCGAAGCCAAAAAAGTCACTGACAAGCCCTCCATGATTAAAGTGACCACCACCATTGGTTACGGCTCCCCCAACCGGGCCGGAACTGGCGGCATTCATGGCGCAATGCTTGACACCGACGAAACCTTGGCCACTCGCGAAAACTTAGAGTGGAAGTACGACTTCTTTGAAATTCCTGAAGATGCGCTCAGCCGCTACCGCCAAGCCATTGACAAAGGCGCTAGCGCCGAAGCCGAATGGGAATCAGTGCTAGCGACCTACCGCAGCAAGTATGCCGCCGAAGCCGCTGAGTTTGAGCGAATGCTCTCTGGTAAGCTGCCCGACGGCTGGGAAGACGCCCTGCCGGTCTACACCCCTGAAGACAAAGCGCTCGCCACTCGGAAAAATTCCGAAGTCACCTTAAACGCACTGGCTCCGGTTTTGCCTGAGCTAATTGGCGGCTCGGCAGATTTGACCCATTCCAACCTTACCGAGCTAAAAATTTCGGGCGACTATCAAAAAGGCGCTTACGAAAATCGCAATATCCACTTTGGGGTGCGGGAGCATGGCATGGGCGCAATCTGTAATGGTATTGCCCTGCACGGCGGCGGCTTAATTCCTTACTGCGCCACTTTCCTCGTCTTTACTGACTACATGCGCGGCGCGATTCGCCTATCAGCGCTTTCTCAAGCAGGCGTCATCTACGTCATGACTCACGATTCCATCGGCCTCGGCGAAGACGGCCCTACGCACCAGCCAGTAGAAACAGTCGCCTCCTTGCGCGCCATTCCCAACCTGTATGTGATTCGCCCAGCCGATGGCAACGAAACTTCCGGTGCGTACAAAATTGCCGTGAACAAGCGCCAAGCGCCCACGCTGATGTGCTTCTCTCGCCAAAACCTGCGCAACTTGCCCGGATCTTCCATTGATGCGGTCGCCAAAGGTGCGTACATCATGTCCGATTCAGAGAGCACCCCTGAGCTGATTTTGATCGGCACAGGTAGTGAGGTTGAACTTTGCGAAGATGCGGCTGAAAAGCTCAGAGCTGAAGGCAAAAAAGTGCGTGTGGTTTCGATGCCTTGCTGGAAGCTGTACGAAGAGCAAGACGCGGCTTACAAAGAATCTGTGCTGCCCAAGGCAGTGAGAAAGCGTCTTGTCGTAGAAGCCATGAGCAGCTTCGGCTGGGCTAAGTACTTCGGTGACGAAGGTGACATGATTGCCGTCGATACCTTTGGCGCTTCAGCGCCAGGCGGTGTAGTGATGGAGAAGTTTGGCTACACCATCGATAACGTGGTGACTCGGGCCAAGGCTCTGCTGAGCTAGGCTGAATCGATCAATCTCGACGTTGAATAAATTAAATTAAATGTCCGTTAAAGCGGGAGAGTACTTTTATTCTCCCGCTTTTGCGTTTTGGGATGGCTGCTGATCGTTGAGCCTACATTCCGCCCTTTGAATTGTCACATTGAGAATAATGGCTGATGATGCTAGTGCCGACATTCCGCACTTCCAATTGGCACATTGGGTATTTAAACGAAGCAATAAGAATCACAGCCATTTTTTCTAGCATGTTCTCAATAGTTAACCTTAATTGAGAATTTTTATGACTTAGTTCATTGTCCCAGACACGCTAGTAGAAACTATGCACTTTCAGTGCAAGGCTTTAGCATCTCCGTTCCGGCTCTTTATTCCGGCAACTCTCGAACAGGTTCGAGAGCCGCGGACTTTCAGTCCCCCTTCCGTTACAACCTATGGACTTTTAGTCCATAGTGGTTCAGTTGAACTGCTAAGCCATGAAAGTCTTTCCAAAACAGGGCTCTATCATTAATACCTGAGTGTGACACTTCAAAGGGCGGAATGTGGGCTCCAACTAAGCTTTCGTAGAAATTGAGATAGTTGGCTCTGATGTTGAAGAACACAGACTCAGAGTTGAGAGCAGGAAAACAACCGTTAGTCGTCTGATTTTACCCACCGCGCCACCAGTCTTAAACCGTTATTATGCAAATTGGACGAGCGACCTCACCGTGATATATACCGAAACATCCGAGCAAAGCATTCGTAAAATGCTCCCTACACTACGGCTAACATGATTTGCCTGACAAAGCGCATACCCCGTCTCTCGAAACTTTGTCAGGCCCCTTTCCTCTCGGCTAAGCCATGCCTGAGACCTTTTCTCAAATCCCTCTATCGCAGTAGTAATTTTGACCTTCTCATTCGCTATACCTTCTGAGACGTAGGGAAAATCACGTCTCAATCAATGTCTCAAAATAGCTTTCTCAAAATGTCTTAGAGATTGTAAGACACGTCGTTAACGATTGCGTTCAGCGGATATAAATAACCTTGAACCAAGACCAAAGACTGTATTTATTCCGCTGCAACGCACTTGTTAGACCGATTCTGTAGAGTAGTTTCAGCT
>JBGTIK010000385.1:0-3255 GCA_041745715.1 Phormidesmis sp. | reverse complement strand
CTAAATAGAGGCGCTAAAGAAATCGCATTCTCAAGGCTGAGTCGTAGCAATGCCTAGCCGGACACCGTTGACCTTGCGAAGCTGATCCATTGCGGCGACTACTTTACCGTGAGGAGTAGCCTCATCCGCGCGAATGGTGACCATAATCGGTTGATTGGGCGCGATTGCACTAACGCCATCTGCTAGATCTCTCAGCGCTATAGCCTGACTATTCAAAAACAAGCTTCCGTCCGGCGTAATCGTCACCGTCGCATCAATTTGATTTTCAGGGGTAGCGGTTACCGCCTGCGGCAAATTGACTGGTAGCCCTTCGGCCTTTGTCAGATATAGCGTAGATAGGATAAAAAACGCCAAGATCGCAAAAATCACGTCGATCATTGGCAAAATGTTCACACTAGGGCCTTTAAGATCGGTATCTTCGGGTAAACGCATTAGGTCATTAGCTTAATGTACAAACCCAGAGGCAAACAAAACAACCGTCAGCACGCCGACCAAAACTATCAGCGCTGTACCTGCGTCCCAACTACCCTTCCAAGAATATCTTGACTTGTCAGGTTCACTCATTGCTTTGCACTCCATTGCGACTTAACTTTTTTGGTCTTAACTTTTCTTAGAGTAGCGCTAGTTCGCCAAACTTTCATCTGTCATCAGGGTTGCGATCGCTCAGCTTATCTACAGCCTTCTCTACAGCCTTCTCTATAGCAATGACATCTGCTGCCCTTGCTGCTCCTGCTGCTCATAGTAAAACTGCTCCACGCCCCAGCGCCGGTACATCGGCAGCTTTTGCCGGTAAGACAATCGGCTCTCCACCTCAGCCGTCTCTAAAATTTGCTGCGTCTCTTCTTTCCGACAGTTCAAAATTTTGGCCGCATCTTGCAATCGAATCCACTGCTGACCAAAGCGCTTGAGCAGCGTTTCATCATCTTCATCTTGAATTTGGCTCAGCAGCATTTGGGCCAGCAGCCAACAGGCTTTCGTATCCGCCTCAGCCCGGTGCGACGTACTGATATCAAACTTAAAGTGTTTGATCAAATTAGGCAGACTGCGAGAAGGTAAATCTGCCAGCAGCATTCGCGAGAGAATCACCGTACAGAGCTTTTGCAATGGCGGCTTATAAAAGCGAGTGCCCAAGCGCTTGTATTCTGTACGAATAAAGGCATAGTCAAAATCTAAATTATGCGCGGTAAAGGTGCGCTCAGTTTGCAATAGGGGCAAGCACTGCGGCCAAATTTCTTCCGGTGGCGGTGACGGATACACCATCTCAGGCGTAATCCCGGTAATTCCGGTAATAAACTCAGGAATTTTCACCTTAGGATTGATCAAATAGCTCTCTTGATGCTCTAAGCCATCCGCCAAGCTAGCCTGCAAAATCGACACCTCAATCACCCGCGCATTGTGGCCCAACGCGCCTGTCGTCTCCACATCAACCACCGTTAGAGGAGACTTGCTGACTTGGCGGTAGTAGGCCAGCAGCTCTTGAGAAAGCAGCGCCGACTGACCCTGAAATTTTGCAGCATGAGCAACCATGACAAAAACAAATAAACAACAGCTATTAGTTGAGCTGAGATTCGCCATCATCGCACAGAAGCGGCAATCAGACAAAAGAGGTTACTGCATTCAACAAAAAGGCTACTAGCCACTAGACCACAAAGGCCATTGGACATTACCTAGAGTCCTACTCAACTATTGCTGAGACAGCCGCTTAACTGCCTGTCCTCCTAGCATCTCATGAATTTTAGCCAATCGCGCCGGAATGCTCTGCGCATGAGGACTATGACGCAAGCTTTCACTTAAGTCAAATGTATGCAGATTATCGGCCCGATTGCCTGGAAACCAGTGACTAGCGCCCCCTAAAAGGTTGTATCGCGCCTGCGCGTACTCAGTCATGTCAAAGGCTTCAGCCAAGTTGCCCAACCACAAAGCCATTGGAATATTAATCTGCCCCGGCGTCGAGCGAATGTCGGGCAGTCCTTTGCGCCAAGTGCGGTACCAATTTTCGCCAAGCGTAGCGATCGCCTGCCCCTCCAACCTCGCCAAAATCGGCGGCAGCAGATCATCGGCTTGCTCAACCAGCGGCAGCACCTGCAAATGCTCCTCAAAATCATCCGGCTTTGCCGCCCCCAAACTCAGCGTATGCACCTGCGGATGGCTCAGACAAAACAAATCATTAAACACCATCGGACTCAGCGGCGCACACAGCTCTACCAAACGCGGCGGCGGACTATGCAAATGCCCCCCTTTATCCGATGGGCTGATAATAAATACGCCCATATCCCGCTCAGTCGCGGCTTCAACTGCTGGCCAGTTATCCTGAAAAATGTAGTACCAATGAACATTCACATAGTCAAATAAATTAGTCTCAATCGCATCGACAATTACCTGCGTTGGCCCATGCGTCGAAAAGCCAATGTGACGCACCTTTCCTTCAGCCTGAAGCCGTTTTGCAACCTCGACGCAGCCACCGGGGCGAACGCTGTTGTGTAATGTTTCAGCGTTGTTGATGCCATGCAAGCCCAGCAGATCAACATAGTCCAAATTGAGATTAGATAGAGAGGTTTCAAACGTTTCAAGAAAATCTTGAGAATTCGCTTTAGGAGAGACTTTAGTTTGAATAATTAGGCGGCTGCGCTCAATCGTTGGCAGCACTTTTCCGAGCTGAATTTCAGAAGTTCCGTAGCCTCTAGCCGTTTCAATATGGTTAATGCCCAATTCTAAAGCGCGATGAATAGTAGCTTCTAAGTTCTCCTGATTTTTGGTAGGAATGTCAGCCGGTGAAACATCTTGCCAAGAGTGCTGATAGCGCATCCCTCCACAAGAAAACACCGGCATATTCAGTTCAGTACGGCCAAAACGACGATAGAGCATTCGGTAAATATGAAACCATAACGATTGCTTTGATTGTAATCAATGATGCCGAAGATCGCCGAAAGCTGAGTACCTTTGAGTGATTCAGGGCTGCTAACTAGACTTCCGCCAATTCTCAGTTTTGATATTAGGAACTCGGCTAAACTCATGCTCTGAAGTGGACCCCAAAGACTGAACAACTTGAAAGGGCAGTTAAGCTCTGAAGGATCTACGTAATCGACACGCTTTCAACGAGTATTACACATCACTTCCTTTTCCGATTGGCATTCATAATAAATTTCATCAGGTGTCCGATAATTCAACGACTGATGTGGCCTCTGGCGGTTATACCAATGGAACCAGGTCGTCACCTCCTGCGATAAGTGTTTACCGTCTTCAAAGGCTTTAAGA
>JBGTIK010000384.1:0-22229 GCA_041745715.1 Phormidesmis sp. | reverse complement strand
AGGCTTTGCGGCGGTGAGCAGTTTTAGCTCTTGGTACTACTCTGATCGGGCGGCGCTGTCTGCCTTTAAGGCACAGCCAACGCCGCGTGAAGAGGCTCCAGAGCTGAGCGATCGCATCGAAAAATTGAGCGATCGCGCTGGTGTCCCTAATCCCAAGCTCTACATCGTCCCTTCTAAGGCCCTCAATGCCTTTGCCACCGGGCGCGATCCTAACCACGCCGCGATCGCCCTAACCGAAGGCATCATCGATCTGCTCCCCGCTGACGAGCTAGACGCCGTTATCGCTCACGAACTCACCCATGTTCGCAACCGCGACACCCTCACCCAGGCAGTCGCTGGCACGTTGTCCGGATCGCTGACGTATTTAGGCCGCATTCTGACTTTTGGCGCACTGTACTTTCCTGTAGCGCGAGTCGGGCGGCGAGGCAATAACCCAGTGGCGATTTTGTTTTTGTTGTTGGTTGGCCCCTTGAGCGCCGGACTGCTTCGCATGGCAATTTCGAGAACAAGAGAATATGCAGCCGATACGGGAGCCGCTGAGATTACCCAGAATCCTTTGGCTTTAGTGCGCGCCCTCGAAAAATTAGAAGCCATGAGCCAAGAAGTTCCCATACATGGCAACCCTGCTTTTGCGCCGCTATTTATCGTCAATCCGCTCTCAAAGAAGGGGCTAATGAGCCTGTTTTTAACCCATCCTCCCACCGAAGATCGCATTGAGCGCCTGAAGGCAATGGCACAAAACGCTGACACCGTTGCGGATACGCCTAAAGAACTGAGTCCTGCTACTTAAGGTTAGTTAAGCGGTGATGCTACAATAGCCGCATCATTTTCAGTCTTACACCACCGTTGCTAGCCCAGATTTGTATCTAATCGTAAAAAACCGCAAGCATGTGAGCCATGCCTGCGGAGAACGTTAGGAGATTGGGATCTTTTAAAGAAAGAGCGAGATGGCTAACCCAGCGCTTCGAGATAGTCACGCACACGGTTACGACGCTTGGGCTGACGAAGCTTTTGCAGCGCCTTCGACTCAATTTGGCGAACCCGCTCACGAGAAAGCTCTAGCGTGCGGCCAATTTCAGCTAACGAGTAAGGCACCCCATCGCCTAGGCCGAAGCGCAGGCTAATCACCTCTTGCTCACGCGTGGTCAAATCCGTCAGCAGCTTTTGCAAGTCACGCTTTAGCGACTCGCTCATCAGCCGATCTTCAGGAGAAATATCTTCAGCTTCGAGCAAATCACCTAGCTCAGTGTCGCGGTCTTTGCCCACCTTAGTGTCCAAAGAAACCGAGCGAGGAACTTTTTGTAAGATTTCGCGCACCTGAGCGACCGTCATCTCTAGCTCCAGAGCAATGTCCTCTAGCTTGGCAGTACGGCCTTCTGTTTGAGAAATTTTGCGCTGCGCTTTTTTGATTTTATTGAGCTTTTCGGTGATGTGCACCGGCAGACGAATGGTACGGCTTTGAGTGGCAATCGATCTGGTAATCCCCTGCCGAATCCACCAGTAAGCATAGGTGCTAAAGCGATAGCCCTTAGTGGGATCAAACTTTTCAACCGCCCGCTCTAGGCCCAGCGTGCCTTCCTGAATCAAATCCAGTAGCTCTAAGCCTCGGTTTTGATACTTCTTCGCCACCGACACCACCAAGCGCAAATTCGCCTTGATCATATGCTCTTTAGCGCGAATACCCTCTGTCTGCACCGCCATCAGCTCCTCTACGCTGATGTTCGCTAGCTCTGCCCACAGCCGCTTGCCTTCTATCAGCGTCGGCTTCAGCGCACCGGGCAAAATACCTGCCGCCATCGCCCACCGCTCCAAAGAAGGCCGATGGCCAAGCTGTGCACTGAGTTGATCGCGAGTATTCAACAACTCTACATAAGCCGCCAAGGCTCCCTTAGCGTTTGCTGCTGCCTCATTTCTGCGAGCCAACAGATCCATATGTTGCTGTACCCGCTGAGCTTCAGCAACTTCCTCGTCGCGCTCTAATAGATTGACTCGGCCAATTTCTTGCAGATAAAGCCGCACCAGATCCGTCGTTCGACTCGCTCTAGATTTTGTATGAGCCTCCACCTCTAGCCCTTCGATATGAACGTCACCGCTGTCATCGCTAGAGGTCAAAGAACGATCCATAGAAGGAGCCATAGAGAGATCAAATTCAGACGGCTCACGCAGATCCTCGGTAACGTCATCGAATGAGTCGCTCTCAGCGCGGATATCAACTGGGTGGGAGGTAGCTTTCATGATGGTGTGAGGTAGCGGGACAGGTGGATAATCGGCGAGGCTCACCCTTAATTACTTAATAGTGTGCCCAGCCGATGGGGGCTATTGAGCAAAAGAGGCGGCTGGAGGGGTTATGCTCCTCTATATGGGAGCTATCAGGCAAACACACAACCTTTCTGCAAAGCGCCATTAGTGGTGTGTTTTAGAGCAAGGTGTCCATAATCGACAGGGGTTATGAAAAATCCAGTCGGACCATAGGAAAAGATGAAGGCTTCTCAGATAAGCTATTCAAGGGCAAGCGCCCAGGTTCCTGACACTTAGCGAAATATCACGTTTAACCGTTACATCTCGATGGCATTGGGCTGAAAGCAAACTCAAAGGCAGATCGATTCGAGATCTCGCTTCAAGATTGCTCTATAAAATAAATATCAGTAACGCGTTGGCGCTTTTAGGCGACTTATTCCAGGTTTCTCAGTGGCACAGAAAAGCCGTTCCTGGCGTGCGGTTGTTGATGCGGTTAGCGGCGGCGGTGGCTTCAGTATTTTCCGCTAGGTCAGTATCCACAACGGATAGAGGTCGGCGATCGCAGCCAAATACACAGCCAAATACACAGCCAAATACACAGCTAAGGTCGCAAGGCGTAACTCAGCTAAACGCAGACAGTCTTCTCAACGTCACAGCACCACCTAGCCCAGCTGTCACAGGCGGCCATTGAATAACAGACTCCGTTTTTGTCGCGCAGAGATAGATCTAAAGCTATGCAACTAATCGACTGGCTGATTGTGGCGGTATACCTCGTCGTGACGATGGGGTTGGGGGTGTATCTTTCTAGCAAAGCATCGGGCAGCTTAGTAGATTTTTTTGTGGCGGGGCGATCGCTTCCTTGGTGGCTCACCGGCACCAGCATGGCAGCGACGACTTTTTCAATTGATACGCCGCTGTATGTCGCGGCAGTTGTCGGTACTCGAGGCATCGCAGGCAACTGGGAATGGTGGAGTGCAGGCATTGCCCATGTGGTGATGATCTACCTTTTTGCACGAATGTGGCGGCGCTCAGAAGTCGTCACTGACGCCGAACTCACCGAGTTGCGATACGGTGGCCAAACAGCGGCGATTTTGCGCGGCACCAAAGCGTTTCTGTTTGCGGTGCCGATCAACTGCTTTGCCATTGGCTACAGTACGCTGGCAGCGACTAAAGTCATCGATGCATTGCAGCTTTGGCAGAGCGTAGGAATCAACCCTGACGGAACCAATCTTAAGCTGTGGAGCCTGGTGGGCATCAGCTTATTTGTGCTGCTGTATGCGGGGCTTTCGGGTCTATGGGGCGTGGTGGCAACAGACTTTTTTCAGTTTTTTTTGGCGCTAGTTGGCGCGGTGATTGTTGCTGTTGTGGCGGTGAATTCGCCTGAAATTGGCGGGATGCGATCGCTCGTCAGCCAGTTTGCAGCCGTCACCCACCCCGACATGCTCAGCTTTATTCCAATTAGTTTTAATCACGGCATTCAGTGGAGCGCCCTTGCAGGCATACCCGCCAGTACCTTTTTAGCCTACGTCATGCTGCAATGGTGGTCATTTCGGCGCAGCGACGGCGGTGGTGAATTTGTCCAGCGCTTAGTGGCCTCCAAGTCAGAAGCCGAAGCCGAAAAAGCTGCTTGGCTGTTCAATATTTTGAACTACGTCGTTCGCACTTGGCCCTGGATCATCGTCGCGCTAGCCGCTGTCGTGATTTATCCCAGTCTAGAAGATCGGGAACTGGGCTATCCCCTGCTCATGCTGCGGTACCTATCCCCTGGCATTTTGGGCTTAGTGGTGGCCTCCCTAATCGCGGCCTACATGAGTACCGTCTCTACTCAAATCAACTGGGGCGCATCGTATCTTACCAATGACTTGTACGGAAGATTTATTCGCCCTGACGCTGCTCAACCAGAATTGGTATTCGCGGGACGTATTGCTTCAGTCGTCATCACCCTACTCGGTGCGTATGCGGCCTTCATTTTCACCAGCGTTGCCACCGTCTATCAGCTGATGCTGGCCATTGGTACTGGCCCCGGTCTGGTGCTGATTTTGCGGTGGTTTTGGTGGCGGATCAATGCCGCTGCCGAACTTGCGGCGATGCTGGGCGGCTTCACCGTTGGCCTGCTCACCAGCGTTTTACCCGTGCTCAAAATCGAAGACTTTGGCAAGCGCTTACTGGTCACAACGGCCATCAGCACTGTTTTTTGGGTTGTAGCGATGCTTTTGAGTCCACCTGAAAATGACACGACCCTTGATCGCTTTTATGCCAAAGTGCGCCCCGGTGGCCCCGGATGGCACAAGCAAAGGCTGCGCACCGGCCTCAAACCTCAGCAAAATCTCACGCTAGATGTGCAAAAGGTGCTCGCTGCCATTTTGCTGCTATTTGGCAGCATGTTTACGATTGGCGGCTTTTTGCTGTTACAGTCATTTGCCGGCTGGCTATCGCTGATCGTCGCTGTAGGCGGCGGCTACTGGCTCCGTCAGCTCAACCGGCAGCCACTCTTCCCGATGTCGCGCCCTGGCACTGAAGACGGATGATGATTACTTTCAAAAACACTTATCTTATAAGCTGTGAAGGTCTAGCTACCGGCATTATCATGAATTTCTTTCGCCAATACATTGCACCGCTTTTTATCGTCTTGATTTTCGCAGTCGCGCTACTGGCCGTTAGCGCCCGAATTTTTCTCCCTAGCGATATGATGGCCCCGGCTCCGATTACCGAGCCTGTTTCTATCGTTCCAAGCAGTCTGCCATCTGAACCTGCGATGACAGCGCTTGCTGTTTTCTAGTGGCTATTGCCTTCCCTATCAAAAATTACCACTTAGAATCCGGTTCTGCTTTAGATAGAGCCCGCCTTGTTAAGTTTATGCAGCGGGCTTACCGCGATTTAGGTGCGATCAGTTCGGGCGCTCATCTAGCGGATACGGTACAGCGCCATTTCTCCAGTCACTCTCAGCTGTGGTGGCTAATATCAGATCGGCCATCGCCGATTTCGGAGGGATTGCCAGGGACAAATCGCCCCGACCCGGTGGGCTGTCTTTGGCAAGGAGAAGCCGTTGATCAGCGCACCGGGCTGAAGCAGGCTTATGTGTTCCTGCTGTATGTTGCCCCTGATCACCGCCATCAAGGTCTAGGCATGGCGATGATGGAGCACGCTCAGCAGTGGGCAAAGCAGCAGGGCTATAGCCAGATTGGCCTACAGGTTTTTGACGATAATGCGGCGGCATTGGCGCTCTACCAGAAGCTCGGTTATCGCTCTCAAGCACGATGGCTATCTTTAGAAATTTGAAGGTCTTAAAGTCGCAATCACCTCATCAAACCTTGATTGCTACTTGGGGAGTCATCGCGGCGTCTCTCACAAAAAATTGCTATCGATAATTTTGAAACTGCAAGGCCATGGGCCAATCTTCGCTTTTGATCAGCGCGATCGCTTCTTGCAAGTCATCTTTATCTTTGGCTGAAACCCGTACCGAATCGCCCTGAATAGAGGCTTGCACTTTTTTCAGATTATCTTTAATCAGCTTAGAAAGCTTTTTCGCATCTTCTTTGTCGATACCCTTTTTGAGCTTTATCTCCTGACGGATGCGGCTACCGCTAGCGGATTCGATCTCACCAAAGTCAAAAATTTTCATCGACAGATTGCGCTTAGCCGCTTTGGTTTGTAGCAGCACATGGACTGCTCGCAGCGTCATATCGCTATCTGTCTCAAGTGCGATGCTGTCTTCTTTTAGGTCGAGCGTCGTTTTGGTGTCTTTTAAATCGTAGCGGCTTTTAATTTCGCGCCGAGCTTGATCAATCGAGTTAACCAGCTCTTGGCGATCAAAATCGCTAACCACGTCAAAGGAGTAAGTAGAAGCCATGTTTTAAGCAGTAATTAAAGCAGCAGTAAAAGCAGTTTATTTCTAATTCTATCGGCTTAGCCCAAAGCTGATTGGCAGCTATTAAAATACAGCGAAAAAATGCTGCTAATGCTGAGTGCCCAAGAGAGCGATCGCAAAATCGGTACATTCAGCACATAAAACAGCGAATAGCTCACCCGCGAAGCCAAATAAATCACCACTGAGCCCAGCCCCTGCTCAGGCGGTAAGCCGATCGCGAACGCCATCAACGCCGCCGGAGCATACAGTGCAAAAGACTCCCACGAATTTTGGTGAGCCCAAGTTGCGCGCTGAGCGTAATCCGGCAGCTTATCAAACATGGCGCGTGGGGCACTCATTTCATAGCCCACCTGAAAGCGCCCCAAAGCCACTGCAAAATACGGCAAATAAACTAAAGCGGCCCCCAGCGCAATGCTACAGATCAAAATATTCGCAGGCGAAACCCACGGCAAAGCATAGACAATATCCACAGGAAATTTTAGCCAAGAAAGGGACAGCGAGCTGAGTGAAGTCTGGTCGCATCAGAGCCTGACAAAAGGCTTAATCGAAATAGAAAAGCGTTACGATCTTGCGCTGATCTTCCGCATCTTGACAGGTTTTGAGCAGCGTTTGGCTATCGTGAAAGGCAAAGCAAATCAGCTGCTGACAGCGACCGATAATTTCTTGATTGCACATAGCGCTAGCATCCGCCAAAGGCAGCGTGTCATTGGCGGCATTTTCCACCAGATTCGTCACTAGATCTAGCTGCTCACGCGACTCTTGAGGCTGTTTTTTTAAGCTCTGCGGCAAAATTACCGTTAGTAAATTAGGGTCAGCTTTCATCGCCCCGCGAATTGCAGCGGAGTTAGTCCCGGTAGCTCCTGAGGTAATCAGGCGATTGCCGCCCAGCACAAGTGCGTAGCTCATCAGCTCAATCAGGCGCTGATGGGTAATCGGGACATGGCGCGACCCCAAAATAGCAATTCGCTTTGAGCCAGACTGCTGAATGGTAGCTAGCTCTTGCAAAAAGTCGTCTACCTTAACGGAATCAAGTGGATTTTCGACTGACTGACTCAAGGGCTGTCTCGGGGTAAAGAACACAAAAGATGGTGCAATTTTACCAAACCCTTGAAAGTTCGTATATAGCGGTGTCCGAATGCATCCGCACACCGCTAGTCAATTGGCCCGTTGTCCTATAACGTTTTCAGCAGTAAAAGTGTAGTCAAGCGAAATGACAAATGCGATAGAACTCTCAAAGGTTTAACGGTTAAAAAAGACAGAGCAACTACATAAAGCGGTACAGAATAAAGCAGTACAGGATAAAGCGGTACAGATGCCATCCGGTCAAGACTTTAAGCGACTCCCACCATTGGGCTTAGGCCTAGCGCATCTAGCAACCTTTGCGTATCAAAATGCTGTGCCATCAGGTGGCCAATGCACTCTACTTTAATCGGCTCATGCAGCCGCACCTGATCAAATGCCTGCTCAATTTTTTCGACCGTGGTCAAAGTGTCCAAATCTACCGACAAAATGGGCACTTCCAAGTCGTTGGCCCGATCTAAAATATCGGGACGCGGTGACAATCGGCCCGTGAGTACCAAGCAATGAGTAGAGCTTTCGAGCGCGGCCATTTGGATATCAAAGCGATCGCCGCCGGTCACCACCGCCATATTATGCGCCTGATTAAAATAGCGCAGCGCCGAATTAGCATTCATTGCCCCAATCGAAATTTCTTCCACCATAATTTGATCAATCCGCTCAGGCCGGTTCAGCACCTCTGCTTTGAGCTGATGCACGAGCGCTTCTACACTGACGCTACGCATAATCGCCGTGCGCGGCAAAATCCCAAAGACCGGAATTTCGTGGCCCTCTAGATATTGTTTCACCGGATTGAGCGCTTCATCCATTAGCTCCGGCGGGACATCGTTGATCACCACCCCTAGCAATTGACTTCCAAGCGTTTTTTTAGCCGATAGCAGCTTATCGACGATTAATGCCGAATGATAGCGCGCCACCAAAATCACCGCCGCCTCGCTCATCTTTGCCATATCAGGCAGCGAAAGCCCAAAGAGAGTGCCTTCTTCTAGATCGCCAGGCCCCTCAATCAGCAAAATATCTTCACCTTGACTCGCCAGCGCACCTTCTAAGTCCTGACGATCAATGAGCTTTTCGGCTGAAAGCTGTTTAGCAATCGTAGATGCATTGAGTGAAAATAACGTAGGCCGAATCCGGTTTTGACTGAGCTTGAGGGTCTTGCTAATGAAGCGAACGTCCTCATCTAGCTGATCATCACTCTCGCTAGGACAGGTGCCAATCGGCTTGGCGTAGGCAATATCAAAGCCTTGGGCTCGCATCTGCAAAGCTAGCCCTAAAACGGTAGCTGACTTGCCGCTATATGACTCAATCGAGCCGATCAGCACGGGCCGAGACGAACGAGCAGATCTCTGAGTTGATGATTGGGTCACGCCCTAACTCCTTGCAACTGATAGCGTTAGCCACATCTCTATAGTTACTGGGTAATCAGCCGTAGCGTCGTTAGTGTCGGCTGCAACGGAATAACTTAGACCTGCTTCAACTTCATCATTCTGCCACGTTATCCTCCGGAGAGGGCGACGGTTTATTCATCGATCCGCAAAAGCTTGCGGTAAAAGCCTTGCTCAAAATCCGGCTGCTTATCTTGATTCATCGCGACAACCACCGAAATCAAAAAGTCAACAAATTCATACGTAGCCATCGTAATTTCGTACGTTAGTTCAGAGTCATCGTCAAACTGCATCCGGCAGCGGGTCAAATCAGCCGGCAGCATTGAAACCGTCCAGGTTGCTAAAAAAGCGATGCTGCTACTGCCCTTAATTTGACGTTCGCCTTCGATGTTGCCTTGCTTGTAAAGGCCGATGGCATGGGGCAAGGCATTACGCTTTTTGCCTTGGTAGTAAGGCAGGTAAACGCTGGCTTCGGGTTTGGTAGCAGGTTGGATAGATTGAAGAGACATGGCGGCTGCAATGGGTGTGGGGTGCAGAGGAGGTGATGCGCTCTCAGAATGCCCGCTGGCTGCAAAAGTTGATCATGCCTTGAACCATGCCTTGAACGGGGTATGGTTAAATTGAAAGACATTTGTTAAGGGATCTATACAAAACTACGCATGTCAGATTTTGCCGATTCTATTCCCGCTGATCTTGATCTCGAAGGCTTAGACCTAGACTGTTTAGATCTAGACTATCTGGATCTAGAGGCTCATTTAGCGTTTAGCGCCGAGTTGTTTAGAGGCTATGCCGGTAGGCGGCTTAAAGCGGCGATCGCGCTGGGCCTATTATGGCTGTTGACAGCTGTACTACACAGCATGAGCTGGGGACGAGGACTGGTTTGGGCGTTTACGGGGCTAATGAGCCTCCATGCCTTGCGGGTGATGTTAGCTAAGCCGCTGTCTGCGCCGACTCCGCTACCTTCGGTAATAGCGGCAGTTCAACCGCAAAATTTTGAGACCTGGCCCTACGTTTCTCTGTTAGTTTCTGCTAAGAACGAAGCCCAAGTCATCGGTAAGCTGGTGGAGTCTTTGCTGAGTATTGACTATCCCGCCACGCGCTATGACTTGTGGATTATTGATGACTACAGCACGGATCAAACCCCGCAGATTTTAGATAGCTTAGCTTTGCGCTATCCGCAGCTTAATGTCATTCACCGAGGCCCGGATGCCACTGGTGGAAAATCGGGGGCGCTGAATTTGGTTTGGCCTCAGACCCAGGGCGATTTGCTGGCGGTATTTGATGCTGATGCCCAGGTGTCGAGCGACCTGCTGCGCCACGTCGTGCCGATGTTTGATCCAGCCAATATCGGCGCAGTGCAAGTACGGAAGGCCATCGCCAATGCCGCCACTAACTTTTGGACTCGCGGGCAAAAAGCCGAAATGGCGCTCGATAGCTATATGCAGGAGCGTCGGATTGCCATTGGCGGCATTGGTGAACTGCGCGGAAATGGGCAGTTTGTACGGCGCAGTGCGATCGCTCAGTGCGGCGGCTGGAATGAAGAAACGATTACCGATGACTTAGATCTGACGATTCAACTGCATTTGCATCAGTGGGACATTGGCTTGCTGTTCGCGCCATCTGTAGAAGAAGAAGGGGTGACTAGCGTCCTAGCTTTATGGCATCAGCGTAACCGTTGGGCTGAAGGCGGTTTTCAGCGCTATCTGGACTACTGGCGACAGCTCGCTAAAAACCGTCTGGGCTGGCAAAAGTCGATTGATATGGCTGGCTTTTGGGTGATTCAATACATGATGCCTGCGGTGGCGTTGCCGGATTTAGCGATCGCCCTGATCCGCCATCATCTGCCCATTTTTGGCCCGATCACGGTGTTGGGCATTGCCCTGTCTGTATGGGGCATGTTCACCACGCTGCGCCGAGCGGAGTCCATGTCTCCTAGCATCGCCGCTGTTCAAACGATCAGAGGCACCGTCTATATGCTGCATTGGGTGGTGGTGATTGCCACAATGGCTATGCGAATTTCTGTTCGTGAAAAGCGCTTGAAGTGGGTTAAGACAATTCACGGTGCCGTTTGAATAAAGCCTGCCTGCTGCCAACGCCATCACCTCAACAAAACTCGATAGACGAACTATGCTATTGAGCAGATTTATGAGATTTGGGTGAAATTTTAGACTGGCTTAAAGAGGTGAATTGGGATCAAATTCCTGTCAAATTCTTGGCAAATTTCTCAGGTATAACCTCAGATGCACCCTCAGACATCAGAGATTTTGATCTTCCCCACAACGAATAATAATTGTTATACTTATTTACATAGTAATTATCAATTCTTAATATTTCACCAAATTCCCCCCTCCCAATTTATATGAACACCACCCAAGTTGTGGGCTCTATTTTCAAGCCCAATGTCAATCTCAACCTTGCTTCACAGACAACGCTAGCCATTTTGCGGGCTGTCATCGGTATTATGATGATCCATAATGGCCTCGATAAGCTCGCTGATGTAGAAGGCTTTGCCCAAGCCTATGTCGCCTTCATTGGCTTGCCTTTCCCGATTTTCTTTACGTATGTGGCCGCTTTTACAGAGCTGATCGGTGCGCCTTTGCTGATCGTGGGTCTGTTTGCCCGTCCGGCAGCATTTGGACTGCTTTCGACCATGTTTGTAGCGATGTACCACCACATCAAAGTGGCTGGTTTGAGTCTGCCATATCTAGAGCTGTCAGCAGTTTATGCATCGGCGTTTCTATTTTTCTCAGTCAACGGCGCGGGTTTATTTTCCTTTGATGCGCTGATTGCCCATTGGCTAGACGGCACGACCTTCTCAGCGAAGGCAAAGCAGCTCATGCGCATCAAAGGCGATGCTGAGAGCACAGAGGCTATTTAGGTTCACGCTTTTGACGCTAAGTTAGCTTTGAGTTTGTCCGTAAGAAACAACGTCATTGCAGCGATTATCAGCAGCCCTAGTTTTCTGAGATGGAGAACTGGGGTTGTTTTTTGCAAAAATGGCTTACCCACGGCTGGGAGCCGGTTGAGAGGTCAAAAACTACCTGGCTAGGCATTGACTTCACTTGAAATGAAGTGCTGCTGAAAGGGAGATCGCCCAAAAAAGCCGCTGACTCACAAGCCCTCTGATAATTTTTTTAGGACATTCGAGCCAAAGATGTTTACCCATGCGTTTACCATACAAAGATATCTAAACACCTACCTTTAACCCCTTATTCTTGCGTCGGAGCCACTGCCTTGCCAGCTACCATCCCTCTCCACTTTGTCACCGAAGATCAGGTCAAACGCGACTATGCCAAGCAAGCCGTCTGGCTAGAAATGTCCGGCTTTAGCGGCCAGCCGGGAAGCTATTGCCTGATGCCTTCTCCTCACAGTGAGCTAGAGCGAGTACTCGTCGGCAAGCCTAGTAGCTTCGACACTTGGAGCATCAGCCATTTGGCCACCTTGCTGCCCGCCCAAAAGTACGCCCTTGCCGATGATCTGCCGCCCGAAGTCGCCACTCAGCTTTGCTTAGGCTGGGTACTAGGCCAATACCGCTTTACCCGCTACAAGCGCACTGACGCCGACGCCCTACCGGAACTTGCCTTTCCAGACCAGGCCGATCAGCGCTACATTACCGCTGCTGCCGAAGCCACCTATTTAGTGCGCGACTTGGTGAATACGCCTGCTTTAGATATGGGGCCTCAGCAGCTAGCGGAGAGCGCTCAGCAGTTGGCAGATCGGTTTGGCGCTGAGTGCAGCGTGACGGTGGGCGAAGATTTGCTCAGTGCCAATTACCCAATGATCTATGCAGTCGGCAAAGCTAACGACCAGTCAAGTTTGCAAAGGCCGCGACTGATTGATCTGCGCTGGGGCGATCTAGATGCGCCGACGGTCACGCTGGTTGGCAAGGGCGTTTGCTTCGATACGGGCGGGCTGAATATGAAGAACTCCGCCGGAATGAAGCTGATGAAAAAGGACATGGGCGGGGCGGCGCAGGTGCTGGGTCTGGCCAAAATGATTATGCAGCTTGGGGTGCGGGTGCGGCTCAGGGTGCTGATTCCGGCGGTAGAAAATAGCATTTCAGGCAGCGCCACTCGCCCGTTGGATGTGCTGATGTCTCGTCAGGGTACGACGGTAGAGATTGGTAATACCGATGCGGAAGGCCGGTTAGTGCTAGCCGATGCGCTCAGTGAAGCCAGCCGCGAACTGCCGGATTTACTTATAGATTGTGCGACGCTGACGGGCGCGGCCAGAGTCGCGATTGGGGCGGAAATTGCGGCGCTGTTTTGTAATGATGGGGCTCTAGCTCAAACGCTGATAAAAATGGGCGAACAGCAGGACGATCCGCTCTGGCAGTTGCCTTTGCATGAGCCATACCGGGCGATGCTAGAGAGTAAGGTAGCAGACTTGAACAATGTTGCGAATGCGCCCTATGGCGGTGCGATTACTGCCGCACTGTTTTTGCAATCGTTCGTGGGTAACCAGACAATCTCCTATCCTAAGCCTTGGATTCATGTGGATTTTATGGCTTACAATACCCGCTATCGCCCCGGTCGCCCAGAAGGCGGTGAGGCGATGGGAATGCGATCGCTCTTCAGCTTGATTCAAGCTAAGTTCTCTAGCGCTATCTAGTCTCATCTATAGTCTCATTTAGGACTGTAGCGCCGCTAGCACATCTCGAAAGCTGCCTAACCCGGCTTCCAGGTTTTCGATGATCTGCTCAACTAGGATGTCGGGTTCGGGCAAATTCTCTAGGTCGGCGAGGCTTTTGTCTTTGAGCCAAAAAATGTCGAGGCTGGTTTTGTCGCGATCGCAGATCTCACCCTAGCTATATTTGCGCCAGCGGCCTTCGGGGCTAGTCTCTAGGCGACAGCGGCTTGGCAAGTGGACTTGAGCAGGATGCGAATGTGCTGAATGCAGTTGAGCCGCTTGTTGGAAGTTGTTACAAAAAAGTCTTGACGGCTATAGGTAAAGTTTTCTTTTCGTCGGCATTCGTGATAGTCGTAGTGCTTTTTTGCCAACAGCCTTATCGGTCGCTTTGATGTATACCTATTCAACGGTGCCTACCGCCAGCAGGCAACCTTTGTCAGCAAAGCGTGATCGCACCTACCAATCTGTTTAGTCTGACCCAACACAGCCAACGCTTAATCAGTACCCGATCATCCCGCTAAAACTGCCACCAAAAGGGTGCCAATAAGCGTCCATTGACCCTAGAATGACACCAAATTTTTTGATAGAACCGATTTGATGTTTGAGCAGAAATTTCCATAATTTGGGAACTGTAGGGCCTCATCAAGTTTTTTTGATTCAAACCCGTCACCGCCGGATTTGTACCCATGACCTCTACTCGAACCTCAAAACGACCTGCAAAACGACCTGCAAAACGATCCGCAGGTAACCCCTCAGTCCGTACCGCGCCGCCGATACCCGATGCGCCTTTGACGATAGGCGATCGCTTTCGTCAAAGGCTTTCAGAACTTGTCTGGCCATTGGTTTGGATGGGCATTTTGACCGTTGCGGGCGGTGTTAGCCTGCGGGCGGTTTCGATTATGACCGAGAATCCGCCCTTGCCAGACTGCACTCAGCTTTCAGCCACCAGCAGCGATCCCGAACGATTACTGTGCGCTCAAGCTAGCGTCCGCTCTGGTTCGGCCCAAGCTTTGATCGAAGCGATTGAGCTAGTCGCGCCTTGGCCTACTAGCAACCCGCAATACGAAGAGGCCAACCGATTGATGAATCGATGGTCAAAGGCGCTATTAAGTGAGCTAGAGCTGATCGTGCAGCGCGGCGACGTGCAGCAAGCAAAAGAGCTAGCAAAACGCATTCCTGAGCGGGTGGATATTTACCCTGAGGTCAAAAGTGCGATCGCCACATGGGATAAAGAATGGAGCACGGGCAAAGAATTTGAAACCAAGATTTTGCAGGCTTTGCAGGCGCAAAACTGGACAGGCGCGCGCCAAGAGCTGCAAGATTTTAAGATCTTAAACAGCAACTATTGGGTACGCACTCGCTATCAGCAGCTCAAAGAAAAAATTGATCGCGCAGAAACCGCCCGCCGTCAGCTCAATCAGGCCCGATCTCTAGCCAAAACTAACAATCCACAGCAGCTAGGCAAGGCCCTGGCTATAGCCGAAGAAATTAACCTCGAAACCGCCGCCTGGAAAGACTCTAAGCCCGATGTCAACCTTTGGGCCCAAAAGGTGCTGCAATATAGCTTTCAAAAATGGGAAGAAGAAGATATTGAGGCCGCGATCGCCATCGTCCAATTTGTGCCGCCCGATCTCGCCCTCACCGCTGAAGCCAAAGACCTGATTAGCTTTGGCCATGCCCAGCGCCTTGCCACGAGTCCTAACGATCAATGGACACCTTCTTACGCCCAAATCTACAGCCTGCTAGAAGCTATTCAAGCCGTCCAGCAGATTTCGTCAACGAGCCCTTTTTACACCCAAGCCCAAGAAAGCCTCAGCGAGTGGCAAAAAAAGCTTGATGATACGGTGCAGTTGCAGTATGCCAGCACCTTGGCAAAAGTAGGCCAGCGTGGCAGCTATTTGATGGCGATCGCCGAAGCTGAAAAAATCACCCAGGAACGTCCCCAGCGCCTGCAGGCCCAAACCTTAGTCTCTTACTGGGGAAAAGAAATTCAGCGACTAGAAGATCGCCCGATTTTGAGCCGCGCGGTGCAAATAGCGACCGCTGGCGGCAAGGCTAATTTACAGTTTGCCATTGCCGAAGCTGGCAAAGTTGCCAAAGGCCGCGCCCTCAGAGTCGAAGGCCAAACCTATATTGCCGAATGGGCCGACCGCATTGAAATTATTGAAGATCAGCCGATTTTGACCAAAGCGCAAAAGCTAGCGACCGGCAGCGGGCTCACCGCCTTGCGATCTGCGATTACCGAGGCCCAAAAAGTCGCCAAAGGCCGAGCGCTGTACGACGAAGCCCAGGCCAAGATCAAAGACTGGACAGCCGAAATTCAGACGGCGGAAGATCGCCCAATTTTGACTAGAGCTGAGGATCTCGCTGCGAACGGCAGCCTAACAGCAGCAATTGATACTGCCGCCCAAATTGCCCCAGGGCGATCGCTCTACGACGAAGCCCGCACCAGTATCGCTATTTGGGCCAGAGATCGCGCCTACATCTGGTCGTTAGAAGCACCTGCCGAAGACAATGAGATCGGCATCGATCCGGCTGATGGGGCAGTTGATGACCCGGCCATCTATCCGGCGGGCGATGAGGGGAACGTCGATGGCTATAATGACGACTACAACCAGTAGCTAAAGCAGCTAACCCATCCGCTAATGCTGCTAATGATTAGCTAATTCGCCCGGTTTCCTAGGCCAGACATGAGCGATCGCCCCATTCAACGCCCTCTCCAACTGATGTTGGTAGATGAAGACCCGGTTTTTCGATTGGGCTTAAAGGTTTGGCTAGAGCAGCAGCGCGATTTTGCGGTAGTAGCCGAAGCAGGCGATGCGGCTGAGGTTTTGGCAAAAGTATCGGATTTGATGCGCGATCCCAATCAGCTCGATCTGCTCATTCTCGATCTGGGCCTCGGCGCACAAAATCCAGCCGCCACCCCCGGATTAGAACTGTGCCAGCAGCTCAAAGCCGAGTTTCCGAACCTACCGATTCTCGTACTCAGCGCTCAAAACGAGCCCGTTATCCAAGCCGCCGCCGAACGCATGGGCGCAGATGGCTACGGCACCCGCAGTATGTCAGTGCGGCACTTAGCGGATCTCATTCGCAAAGTCTCTAGGGGTGAGGCCAGTGATAAGGCCAGTGATAAGGCCAGCAGTGAAATCAATAGCCCTGTGGCCTCAGCCGAACTCGCTCAGGTGCCCTCACTCCAGACAGTTGCCCCCGATCCTGAGTCTCTACCGACAGCCCCGCGCTATCCGCCCCAATCGCGTCCTAGACCCGCTGAGCTTTCGCGGCTTACCGATATTCCAGGGCCACTGACGGCCATGCGTATCAGTATGCGGCTCTCCGGCCAGCGGCAAATTGACCAAGAGCTGTCGGTGCTAACAGTGGCTCGCCAGCAAACCAGCTCTTGGCTCAAGCAAACCATTCTCGATGGCAAAAGAAGAGAGCTAAAAGTCGCCAGAAAGCTGGTGTCGGCAATTTGGCGTACGCCGCAGTTCAGCGATGCCGTCAGAGCTAATGCAGGTCGTCCACCAAGACACGGCGGGCTCTCGACAGGACGCAATCAGCCGCTTAATCAGCCGCCGGGATCAGCCAGTACAGATTGGATTCGGATGGCTAGCGGCGCGGCCTATGATCAAAGCTACGCAGATCGGACTGCGGCCCGCTATCTGGATCGTGAGTTGTTGGTGTCGAGAGCAGTCGCGATCGCTAATCAAACCCAAAACGACGCCCGTAATGCCGTCCGATTGCAAGCTGGCCCCGACGATGTGCAAACCATCGTCTTTGAAAACGTCTTTGCCAAACTTCAGCAGCCGCTCAAAAATATTAGCGAATCACCGCTCGAAATTGACATCCTGCGGCCCGACAAAAAGCTAGAGCTACTGTACCTAGTCTTGCGTCAGCTAGAAACGCTGCTCACCGATTTGCGCGCCTCCCAAGTCAAGCCCGGTCAAATCTCTACGCGCGCTACTCAAGTCATTCACGATCTCTGGGACGCCGTGAATACAGAGTTTTTTGGCAAGTACTACACCGTGCAGATCAGAAACATGGAAGGCACCGTCGAAGAAGAAATTGTGACCTTGCTACAACAAGAAAAACCACTGGTGCAGGCGCAAATTTTAGATCGAATTCCGCTCGCTGGCGAGCTCTTTGGCCACTGGCTGTTTTTAGAGCCGATGATCATTGAGGGTTCGTCCTATGACGCCACCACGCCGCAAGCGCTAGCCTACAGCGAATGCCTGCTCGAAAACCTGACCCTTCAAGTCGCCAACGCGGTTGTGCAGCCCTTACTCAATCGCCTAGCCGACAGCGAACCAGTCAAAAAAAGTCTCTACTGCACAAGGCTAATGTCTTCTAGAGAAATTGAGCGCTTTCGCAACGATCTCTCTTGGCGCTATCGCTGGGATCGGCTCGTCAACGAACCCAAAGCCATTTTTGAGAGCCGCTATAACCTCTATGTGCTCGCGGCTGATGGCATCGATACCACCGCTATCTATTCGCCCCGCCGTGCGGAATTAGACCGGCTCGGCGGCATTCCTTTGGTAGTGACGCTGGCGCTAGAAACTAGAGATGCTATTGCCCCTCGCCTGCGCACCGCCTTTTCTATTTTCGGTAGTAGCGTCGTCTACGTGCTCACCGAAGTCCTTGGTCGCGGCATCGGTCTCGTCGGTCGCGGCATTCTTAAAGGCGTCGGCAGTGCTTGGCAAGACACCAAAGGCAAACCGCGAAATCGTCAAAGGCCGGTTTATCCAGAGCCGCCGGAACAGGCTACTCCCAATCAAGACTACGGTCAAAACTATGGCCAAAACACCTACCCCCAAGATTTTCCTCAGGACTTTAGTGAGTGGGAGTAGAGCAAGTGAAAGCCATTCAAACGCCCTATGTTTGAGTATGACCCCCATAAAAGTCGAGCCAACCAAGCTAAACACGGATTAGATTTTGAGCAAGCTCAATCGCTATGGGAAGATCCGTTTAGACTAGAGATAAAGGCATTGTCTGATTCAGAGCCTCGCTTCATGGTTATCGGCAAACTCGAAGACAAACATTGGTCAGTGATTGTGACTTACCGAGCAGGCAACATTCGGATTATTTCTGCTAGGCGCTCTCGAAGTGAGGAGGTAGATCTTTATGAACGCTGAGGAATTAGACAAAAAGTTTGACGAAGGCGGCTCAATTATTGAACATTTTGATCTCAATACGGCTCGGCGTCCTGGCTTAGAAACTGAATGCGTCAGCATAGATTTCCCGATGTGGATGATCGCGGCTTTAGACAAAGAAGCGCAGCGACTAGGGGTACAAAGGCAAGCTATTGTTACTACCTGGATTGCTCAGCTGATAGAAACGAAAGTAGCCTGAGGCTTTTTAAGCCCGATTTTTTAAGCCCGATTGATTTCCTCAGCCGCAATGAATCTCTCAGGAAAGTTTGATAAATAGAAGAACAGAAGCCTCATTTAGATAGAAGCATTCTTCTCAAACTGAGACTATGCTAAAGCTAAGCCCTATTTAGCGACTTTCATACTTCTTTATGTCTCATTCCATTTGTATTCTCGGCGGCGGCTTTGGCGGTCTTTACACGGCGCTAGCGCTTAGCAAGCTCAATTGGGAAGACTCACAGCCTGACATTGTGCTGGTGGATCAGCGCGATCGCTTCATCTTCTCCCCCCTGCTTTACGAACTCGTCACCGGCGAACTACAAACCTGGGAAATCGCTCCCCCTTACGAAGAACTCCTCGCGAATACCGGCGTCCGCTTTCACCAAGGCGGCGTCGAACACATTGATCTAGCCGCGCAAACTGTCGCCCTCACAGACGGCGCACAAATTTCTTACGACCGCATTGTCCTCGCTTTGGGCGGCGAAACCCCAATGGACATGGCCCCTGGGGTAGCTGAATATGCTATTCCCTTCCGCTCACTAGAAGATGCCTACCGCCTCAAAGAGCGCCTGCGTCAGCTAGAGAGTGCCAACCCTGAGAAAATTCGCGTCGCTATTGTCGGCGGTGGCTACAGCGGCGTTGAAATTGCCTGTAAAATCGCTGAGCGCTTGGGCGAGAAAGGACGGATTCGGATCGTTGAACTGGCCGATAAAATCTTACAAACCTCAACAGAATTTAACCAAAAAGCCGCCCAAAAAGCCCTTGACGACAAAAATGTGTGGATAGACTACGAAACCACCGTCACCGAGATCACCGCAGACACCCTTTCACTGAGCTACAAAGATAAGATCGACACCCTTCCGGTAGATATCGTGATTTGGACGGTCGGCAACAAAGTTAGCCCTGCGCTCGATGCGCTCGATTTGCCCCGCAACGCTAGGCGGCAGTTCACGATTACCCCTACCCTCCAGGTCAGCGACCATCCCTACATATTCGCTTTGGGCGACTTGGCCGATGGCGTTGATGGCACTGGCCAAACCGTTCCGACCACGGCTCAATCCGCATTGCAGCAGGCCGACTATGCGGCCTGGAACATCTGGGCTAGTCTTACGTCAAGACCGCTGTTGCCCTTTCGCTATCAGCACTTAGGTGAAATGATGACACTGGGCACAGATAATGCCACCCTGTCTGGGCTTGGCCTCAAGCTAGACGGCAACCTTGCCTACGTAGCTAGGCGGCTCACTTATCTGTATCGAATGCCTACCCTCGATCACCAAATTCGAGTCGGCCTCAACTGGATTATTCAGCCCCTTCAAGATCTTTTGATTGGGTCAAGTAAATAGATTCAAGTAAATCAATTCAACTAGATTCAAGTAAATCGGTCAGCTTGTCTACATGCCTCCTTCCTCTCTTCCAAAAGTCATCTATTTGGATGCCTTTGGCACCCTTTTCGGTGTTAAAAGCAGCATTGGCGAACTCTATAGTGACTTAGCCCACAGCAGTGGCGTTAGCACCGATCCGAAAGCGGTCAATCGGGCTTTTTACCAAAGCTTTGCGGCCAGTGAACGGCTAGCTTTTCCCAATGTAGCGGCGACAGCAATTCCCGAATTGGAATTTCAGTGGTGGAAAGCCATTGTCGCGAATACGTTTGAACGCGTCGGCGCATTAGAAAAATTTGAAGATTTCGATGGTTTTTATGCTGAGCTGTACAGCTATTTTGAAACTGCTGCGCCTTGGCAAGTTTACGATGATACGCTGGACTCACTTCAGCGCTGGCAAGCCATGAATATCCAGCTAGGGGTGATTTCAAACTTTGACTCGCGGCTGCATCGGGTGCTGCGTGTGCTGGGGTTAGCTAAGTTTTTTCAGTCGGTGACTATTTCTACAGAAGTCGGTGCGGCTAAGCCCTCAGCCAAAATTTTTCAAACGGCGCTGGATAAACACGACTGCTCAGCTCAGCAGGCTTGGCATGTAGGCGACAGCGAAGTAGAAGACTATGCAGGCGCTCAATCAGTCGGCATTCGAGCCATTTTGATTGCCCGCTAACTCCATCAGTCAACAGTTTGAAACCACAGCTTGAAACTTTGGAAGCAACACTGACATGAGCGCGATTAATCTACCAATGACCAAAATAGCGGTTTTTTCCCATCGGTGGCAGGTGATAGAGTTTGCCCTATTTGGTTCTGTCCTGCGCGACGACTTTCGCGACGACAGCGATATTGACGTCATGGTGGAATTTCACCCAGAGGCCCATCCTACATTCGGCACCCTAGACCAAATGGGAGCCGATCTAAAAACCATTTTTGGTCGAGACATCGACCTGATTACTCGTCAAGGCATTACCACCAGCCGCAACTACCTACGCCGCCAAGAAATCCTTTCTTCTGCCCAGGTGATTTATGCAACGAGACCTTCAATTTCTGCTTGATATGCTGCAATCCGCAGAGCTGATCATCACCTACACGGCGCAATCGTCAAAAGATGAGTTCGTAGCGAATGTGCAGCTTCAAGATTCAGTCATTCGACGGCTCTTGGTGATTGCCGAAGCCGCCAGACGAGTTTCCGAAGCAACCCGGCAGACCCTAACCGACATCTCTTGGCAGGAAATCAACGGTATGCGAAATCGGTTGGTGCATGACTATGATGATGTCAACCTCAATATTGTTTGGGATGTGATTCAATCGGCGATACCCCCTTTGATTGCAGAACCAAAATCGCAAATTCCTTCTGAGCAGTGAGGGCTTACCCAAGTGGAACGAAAAGGCACTGACTCACTCAACTCACATTAGCTCAACTATTTAAGCCATGATCTTTGGGCTCTTTTGTAAGGGTTCTGAATTGATTGGGCTCAAAAGCCGGTTGAGGCGCTGTAGCTGCTCGGCAGTTCCAAGGCAAATCAGAAAATCTTTTGCTTTGAGCTGATCTTCTGCGCTTGGCCCAATAATCAGCTCGCCCTGAGTGCGCCGAATAGCTACAATCAAAACGCCTGTCAAGGTTCTGAGCTGCGATTCTCTGAGCGTTTTGCCAACTTGGCTGCACACTGCCGGATCGAAAAAAAACTCTTCCATGTAATAGGTGCGATCTAGTCCGGCAAAGATACCGTCCATAAAATCCATCACCTGCGGGCGAAGGGCGGCTGCGGCCATGCGCTTACCGCCAGTAATGTAAGGCGAGATCACCATATCTGCACCTACCCGCTGCAATTTTTGAATGGCTTCTTCGCTGCTGGCTCTAGCAATAATCCGCACCTTCGGATTGAGCGTTCTTGCTGAGAGCACGGTGTATAGGTTTTCAGCATCTGAAGTTAAGGCTGAAACCAAGCATACCGCCGACTCAATTTTTAGTAAATGCAAGGTGTTGTCGAGAGTGGCATCGCCCTGTACGGCCACAAATCCCAACTGCTGCGCCCGATGTACTGAGTCGGCTTCAACATCTACCCCCACAAAGGGAATGTTTTGGAGCGAAAACTCTTCTGCAACTTGCCGTCCTGTTTTGCCAAAGCCGCACAAAATATAGTGGTTGGAAAGTTCTAACCGACATTCCGCACTTCCAATTGGCACATTGGGTATTTAAACGAAGCAATAAGAATCACAGCCATTTTTTCTAGCATGGTTCTCAATAGTTAACCTTAATTGAGAATTTTTATGACTTAGTTCATTTGAACTGCTA
>JBGTIK010000383.1:0-7651 GCA_041745715.1 Phormidesmis sp. | reverse complement strand
CTCCTTTCATGTAAAGCTTTCAGAGATTAGAGCCAACCTTGTAGACCTAAAGTATCTTGGCTTTTTTCATGCATTTGCAGCTACAAAGCCAAGGCATTAATGAAAGGATCGGCACTCTGGGCTATCTCACAGGCAAATACTGGCATCTTTTCGCATAGCAGTAAATCGATAAAATTGATGCTAACAGGGAGTTTCAGCCATCCTTACTTTTAGGGCACTACCGAGAATTCAATCGGAGCGCCGTGCATAAAAAAAGCTGCTGCTTTCTCATTAGGAGCAAACAAAATGAGAAAGCAGCAGCCGTCACACATCGCTTGCTAGGTGTGAAGCCAAGCTGCTATTAGTATGCGCGCTTTGCGAATAGTCAAGGGCGTGGTTACCAAAATGGAAACCTGCTATCAGAACCTTGGGGTAGAAAGTCCAGTTAGTGATGCGGATGCCGCCATTCGTTCAACCGCCATTCATTCAGCAAAGAGGTAAGCCAGCGGATATCTCGATGAGTCAGGGCACCGTCAGTGACGGCAAGCTTGTAGGAGTCACAGGGCGCTTGAGTACGGTTTTGGTGGGTCAAAATTCTGAGGGCGCCGCCGTCGGGAAGGGCGCTGATGTTGTAGATGTCGGCGCGGCGGGTGTTGATGATGTAGGTGGGCGATCGCAGCCAGTACCGGTAAGATACCAGCAAAACATCAGACTCTAGCTGAACATGAATGGTTCGCAGCAGCGCCTGAGAGAGCACATACCAGCCGCTTCTGAGAAAGCGAAAGCTGTAGCTACAGCCCCAAAAGCCCAAACTCGCCGCCGCCAAAGAGGCAATGCCGCTGAACGACGTGATGGTATCGAGCGAGAAATGGAGCAAACTAAATAAGTAGAAGGCTGTACCCAGCATGGCTGTGCCCATCGCTAAAGGCGGCAGCGCTTGTCGAAACCGCGCCGATTTGAGCCCAGCCGGTGGAATCGATAGCTCTAAAGAACGTGCTTTTTGGGCGGATCTAATCTGGGTGAAAAAGGGCTGATCTTCGTCTTGGCCAAGGCTCTTGATAGGAATCGGCAGTATTTGCATCCGGCTCGGCACTAAGAGCCGTCGCTTGAGCATGGCCAACGGCAAATGATTGAGCGCACTGAGAGCCTGTTTAGCTGAGGTGGGGCGATCGCCCACATAGGGCTCAATCAACCAGTTGAGCCATGCCTGAAAGCTAGCGCTGAGCTGCGTTGTCGAACAGGCAAAGTGCACCTTTGGCCCATTTTTCAAACCATTGCGCGGCAGGTTACCTAGCGGATGACCGGTCACTAAGTAAATCAGCGTCGCCCCCAAGCTATATAAATCGGAAGCAAATGTCGCCTGTCCGCCCACCTGCTCAGGCGGCATATAGCCGTAGGTGCCCACCATTGCATCACTACGCTGAGCCTGCACATATTGCACCGAGCTAAGGGTCAGCCAAGACAATTGACCCACTTCACCGGGCTGCGCCGAAATGACAATATTACTGGGCTTAATATCGCGGTGAACTAAGCCTTTGCTATGGAGATAGACTAATCCTTGCAGCAGTTGTTGAGCGATCGCTTTAATCTCAGCCTCGCCGTAGCGTTGGCCTGCATTCTCTGGGCCTGCCAAAAGATGTCCGTTACCATGAGCCTGCACTAAGACCCGTTCTTTACTTGTAAGCGTTGTCAAGATCTGATCGGCATCAGCGCTTGCGATATCCAGGGTAGTATCAAGGGCGGTATTAAAGCTAAACGAATCGATATAGCGCGGAATTGTAGGGTGATTGAGCGATTTGAGAAGAGAAACTTCACGCTCAAAACAGCCAATATCTCCATTGGGCGTATTCTCTTTTACAGCCAGTGACTTAATAACAACGCGGCGCTGCTGCTGAATGTCGTGAACTAGCAACTGCTGGTAGCCCAAGGGCTGACCGATAGAGTGCAAAATTTCGTAGCGATCGCGCAAGCGCTCACTAACCGCAGTATTAGGAGAGAAAGTAGCCATTGCTTACCGCTAGAAAGCCAGAGAAAAAGATAGTTTGATTATTCCCAGCATCACCCAATGAAAACCTCGAAGTGGATCTTAAGTTGTACAAAGATTGAGCTACTTACGAGCAGACAATCACAAAATTCCGTAGCCCTACGAGTATGCGCAGCGCTGACAGTAGACTTTATCTAAAAAAATGTTTAAACCCTGCCAAGACTACTAAACGGCTATTGACAGGCAAAATCAGGACAATAAAACAATGGTTCAATTATTCAATTAACTATTGCTGACAATTTTTCAGGGTGCTACTGTACCGGGATGGCTTTGCACGAGTCAATGCTCGTGCTTTTTCATTATCAAGGATATCAGCATACTTCCGCGATGAATCGTCTAGAAAGAATATTACGCATAGCAAAATATAAGACGTGATTTTTGCGATAGAGAATCTACGTAAGTTCGACTAACATTAGCTTTTGGCTACTTTTTTAAGTTGTTGTTTCCACGTAGAATTACGGTCACTCAAGAGAAGATTTTTTGTTTAGAAAGCTACTCAGGCAATAATGACGGAAGAAACTGCTAGGCTTTCCATCCAGGCTGGCCGACCATAGACTCCAGCGAGTAGCTCATCTACACGGAAAACCTGCTCTATCGACTCCCAGTAAATAGCAGAACCGCCTCCCCAAACTTTCACATCACCTAGCTGTTCATCAGTTGGGCTCACAATCGGAACAAAGGTACCAGGCGCGCTTTCCACCATCTCCAGCCTATCGACTGGAATGAGATGACGTGAACCATCGTCTAGAATAAGTTCCAGTTCTCGACTCGCAGCTACGTATCGAGCAGCCGTAGCTAGTCTTTCGTCTTCGTAAGTTGCTATGGTCGAATTTAATGCGCTCATTTGCCTCAGCTCGATTATTGAAGCTGGGTTTTGGAAGCAATTCGGGTCTTTTTGCGATCGCTCTGGGACAATTCATTCCCGGCCTGCAATTGCGTCACATTTTCCTGCAATACCGTCGCCGCGTTTTTATCACCCATTTGCAGAGCCGTATTCGCTGCCGATTGCAGCATCGTAACTGCGCCTTGGCGATCGCCCGACTTCAGTTTGTCTTCGGCAATTTGCGTTTGCCGATACTTCGCAAGCGCCAAAATATTCTGCTGCACCCCAGCATTGACGTTCGGTGTATAGGCATCTTGCGCCGCAATCTCAATCGGCACTGGCTGGCTCTGCTGAGCGCTCAGCCCTAGCCCCGGATCATCGTAAGTCACCTGAAGCTGCCCAATCGTGGCGCTACCGGCAGCAAGCTGAGGAATATACAAGTTCAGCAATATCACCCGAGGCTGATCTTTCATCAAATCGCCCAAGCGCACCTTGGCTTGGTTGCCCTGCTGCACCGCCACCAGCTCCACAGTTTCAGGGGCAACTTGGGCCACTGGCTTGAGATCAGCTAGGCGAGTACCATCGGCTAATTCGATGGTGAGAAAAGCATTAGTCAAGCTAACCGATTGAATTCGCGAAAAAAGACGAGTGAAGATAGCGATCGCCTCTTCGGCGTGCTGAATGTAGCTTAGTGAACCCGCTCCAGCATCGGCGATTTGCTCCAGCACATCTTGGTTCCAATGATCGCCAAAACCCAGCGTATTCACCGTCAGGTTATAGCCGACTGCCACATCGGCTAGCTTCAGGGCCCGCTCATTATTGCCATGCTCATTTTCACCATCGGTCAATAGCAGTAGCTGCGACACATGATCGTCTTTACCCGAAGCCAATTCGCCAATGCCCGCTTTGAGCCCATCATCAATGCAGGTACCGCCTCCTGATCTCACCCCGTCAATCCGCTGCTTAATCGCTTCAAGATTGGTCGCAGGCTGATTTTTGACCAGCACTTCGGCCTTGTGATCAAACGCAATGATAGAGATGCGATCACGCGGCGTCAGCCGATCCACAATTCGCTTAGCCGCTGCCTTCACCGTTTTTAGCGGCGTCCCCATCATCGAGCCGCTGCGATCCAGCACAAAGCACAAATTCAGCGGCGCTTGATTGCCCTCTTTACTCGCCGCAATCGACACCGATAGCTGACGCTGGTTATTCACTTGGTTAGTCGGAATATGGGCATCGCTAAAAGCCCACTGCAAATCAACTTTCATCCTATTGAACCTGCTGCTAACGTAGATAAAACGTTTAATTCTGATCCCGATTCAGCTACCGCAAAATTGTCCGAGCGATCTGAATCCGAACCATTATTCAGAGTCATTCAACACCAACCTATTAAAAGACAATTCCGCACCAAATCAGCATCAGACCAAATCAACGCGCCTCTGTGCCGCGCCTCTGTGTCTGTGCCCTTTCCTCTTGATCATTCCGCCCTCAAGGTTTCCTTTCAGGTAGGGATATCCGCCAAAAACCACCAGTCCCTCAGCGCCGCATCCCGTTCGCTCACAAGCTACTATGGAAAGCAGATTATTTCTAGCAATCGTAGCAATCTGAAGCACTTATGAGTTCTCCCATTAAGGCCGTCCAAGCCCCCTATGGCGGAGGCGGCATGGCCTACAAGACACCCCCCCCGGATCTGCCTTCCCTACTGCTTAAAGAGCGGATCGTTTACTTAGGGACACCGCTCGTCTCTTCCGATGACTTCAAGCGTCAAATGGGCGTTGATGTCACCAAGCTCATTATCGCTCAGCTCCTATACTTAGAATTTGACGATCCCGAAAAGCCGATTTTCTTCTACATCAACTCCACCGGCACCTCCTGGTACACGGGTGACTCTGTAGGCTTTGAAACCGAAGCCTTTGCCATTTGTGACACGCTCAAATATATTAAGCCCCCTGTCCATACCATTTGCCTCGGTCAAGCAATGGGCACTGCTGCGATGATCCTCTCTTCCGGAGCCAAGGGATCGCGCGCTAGCCTCCCTCACGCCACCATTGTGCTCAATCAGGCCCGCTCCGGCGCACGCGGCCAAGCCACCGACATTCAAATTCGAGCTGAAGAAGTGCTCTCTAATAAAGCCTCCTTTTTAGATATCTTGTCAGACAACACTGGCCAAACCAAAGAAAAACTCGACAAAGATACTGACCGGATGTTCTACCTCACACCGGAAGAAGCCAAAGAGTATGGCCTGATTGATCGGGTTTTGAGCAGCACTAAAGAGCTGCCCACCCAAATTCCCGCAGGTGTCATTTAATCTCTTCTCACTCCCCGTATTTCCCCCGTACCCCCCGTACCTCCTATGTCGTCCGTCGATGGAATCTTGCGCGTTCCCTACAATCTACCCGGCAGTCGCGCTTGGCAATGGGTGAGCGTTTACACTCGGATGAGTCAAGAACGCATTCTCTTTATCAATCAGCCGCTGACTGATGGGGTCGCCAATTCGATTGTCTCGGCCTTGCTGTATCTCGACTCTGACGATCAGACCAAGCCCATTTATATCTATATCAATTCCATTGGCGATCCGGTGATGTCAGGGCAAGCAGATTCTTCGGCAGGCATGGTTTCAATTCGAGCTGGGCTAGCGGTCTATGACACCTTGGCCTACATCAAGTCAGAGGTGGTGACAGTGTGCCTAGGTACGGCTTACGGCATGGCGGCGGTATTGCTGTCGTCGGGGGCCAAGGGCAAAAGAGCCGCTCTCCCACACACCAGCATTGCTTTGACTCATCCGCAGACCTTAACGCGCGGTCAGGCCACTGATATTCAAATCGAAGCTGAAGAAGTGCTGCAAAAAAGAAAGCTCATTCAGCAGATTTTGGCGAATAACACGGGCCAAAACGTCGATAAAATCTCTAAAGATATGGAGCGGATGTTCTATCTTTCGCCTGAAGAAGCCAAAGCTTACGGCCTGATTGATCGCGTTATTCAAAGTCCAGTCCTGGCAGAAGCCTCTGCGTAAAATTAACGCAAAGACCTACTCACAACCTACTCACAGTAGATCTCACGACAAACTAAACCTCACAACAAACTTAGTTTTTTACTCCCCTACCCCCCTGAAGACCCATGCCTATTGGAACTCCTAGCGTCCCCTATCGCCTTCCCGGCGGCACTTACGAACAGTGGATCGGTATCTACGAACGGCTGTTTCGTGAGCGCATTATCTTTTTGACTGAAGAAGTTGATGACGGCATTGCCAATGCCATCGTGGCCTACATGCTGTATCTCGACTCTGAAGATTCTACTAAGCCGATTTATCTCTACATCAATTCGCCCGGTGGTTCAGTGACGGCTGGCATGGCGATTTATGACACCATGCAGTACATCAAGTCGGAGGTGGTGACGATTTGTGTGGGGCTAGCGGCCAGTATGGGTGCATTTTTGCTAAATGCGGGTGCTAAAGGTAAGCGACTAGCGCTGCCGCATTCCCGCATTATGATTCATCAGCCTTCAGGCGGAGTGGGTCGCTCTCAAGCCACCGATATTGAAATTGAGGCAGTGCGAATTGTGCAGGTGCGCAAAGATCTCAATGAGCTGATGGCTATGCACTCAGGCCAGTCACTTGAGAAAATTGAGAAGGATAGCGATCGCGATTTCTTCATGTCAGCCGCACAGGCTAAAGAGTACGGCTTGATTGATCGAGTCATTGAAGAGCGCTTGGCCGTCTAGAAAGCGGTAATTTGCCGTTAATGGCCATAACTTTAAAAATCGGGCAAAAATTGGCGAAAAACTTATCCCCTATGGCGATCTATACCGAGTAAGATCTCTTATAATCTTTGCCAATCGGGGATAAAAAGCTTCAAGGCATTTTTCTAGGCTGTATCCTTGTGCCCCACCTGCCTGTGCTGACATGACTTTGGCTCATCACTACCTAACTTTGGGTTTGCGCCAAGGGGCCTCATTTCACGATATTAAGGCGGCCTACCGTCAGCTCGTGCGCCAGTGTCACCCTGATATCAAACCCAATGAGCAGGCTGTTGAGCAGTTTATTCAAATCAACGACGCCTATACGGTGCTCTCGGCGGCGATGGAGACCAGCGCCAAAGTTCGCCCTAAAAGCGACAATATGCCCGCTAGCTCAGCCAGGATCGCTGAATCTCGATCAGTTTGGCGAAAATTTCAGCGAGCATTTCACTGTTGAGAGCCTTAAGTCACAGCTAGAAAGTTTAGGCATCGGTCGGTTTAGTCGCCGCCAGAGCGTGGTTGCAGAGACGGATACTAGCCCTGAAGCCTCGTCCTCTGCCGGTGCAGTCAGCTCGCCAGATACCCCAAATCAAGCCGCCAAAACGCCAGCCGCTAATGCGCAGAATCTGACAGATGTAGATCCAGAGTATCGGCTCAAGCATGAGGCGTATCTTCAGCTTAAAGATTTGCTGAAGCTCCAGAAGTTTCCTAGAGCGATCGCGCTCGTCGAAGGCTTAGCCCATCGCATTCCTAACGATGCCGAAATTATTCAATGGCAAGCGATTGTCTATCAGCGGTGGGCAAGACAGTTAATTGGCCAGGGCAAATTGCAAAAAGCCCGAATTTATCTCGAAAAAGCGCTGCGCACCGATCCTCACAATCCCAGCTTGTGGAGTGAGGTCAACCGCGATTTTCAGCGCCTTGAGCAGTTCAAACCCACATTCCGCCCTTTGAAGTGTCACACTCAGGTATTAATGATAGAGCCCTGTTTTGGAAAGACTTTCATGGCTTAGCAGTTCAAATGAACTAAGTCATAAAAATTCTCAATTAAGGTTAACTATTGAGAACCA
>JBGTIK010000382.1:0-1877 GCA_041745715.1 Phormidesmis sp. | reverse complement strand
GATCGCACTTCTGAGTGTCTGAAAACCCACCTCACCGCTGCTAGCATTGCCGGTTCCGATAATCAATCCTGACCGAATCGATTCGTCTACCGGGATATCAATCAGATTCAAGCTATCAGGATCTCGGAAGGTTTCTTGAGGGGCTGTAGATTGGAGCTGTTTGTAAGCGTTTTGGAGATGGGTGATCGAGCCCATTACAACAATCTCAGCCTGCTGCTCAAACTGGGGCTGACTCAGCGCCTTGAGCACTACCTCTGGGCCAATCCCAGACGGATCGCCCAATGTCATCACCAACCGAGGCTTACGCCGGTGAGTCATCTGTATAGAATTTTGCTGAGTCTGGGAAAGCGTTAGCATACACTCTGCATAGGGGACTTTACGTATTGTTAGAGAGCCGTTTCGCGAGCCTAATGCAATCAATTCTAGACGTTGGAGTAGATCCAAAACACTCTAAAATAGCGAACATACCAAGCAGATATCTAATTTGCTTAGGGTAGTTCTTAATTTATATAGGAGAGATAGAGGATATGGGCGGCGAAATTTTTAGCACGGCTGTATTGGTTTTCAGCATGGTTTTGGTGGGTCTAAGCGTCGGTTTTTTAATGCTGAAAGTGCAAGGCGGCGAAGAATAACGCGCCCGTAACGACTTCTGTTAAACTGAGAAGTATATTAAGTTTTGTTTACAAACCTCATGGTCTTATTAGTCGTTGGCGCAACTGGCACACTGGGCAGGCAAATCGTTCGGCGAGCCCTAGATGAAGGCTATGAGGTAAAGTGCCTAGTCAGAAATTTTCAAAAAGCCAGCTTTCTGAGGGAGTGGGGCGCTCAGCTCGTCAAAGCAGATTTAACCGGCCCAGGTAGCTTACCGCCCTGCTTTGAAAACGTGAACGCGGTCATTGATGCTTCGACCTCTCGCCCCGCTGAAAAAGAAGGCATCTATGATGTAGACTGGCACGGCAAAGTAGCGCTGATTCAAGCCGCTAAAGACGCTGGCGTAGATCGCTTTATCTTTTTTTCAATTTTGGGCGCGGGCGAATACCCTACCGTGCCGCTGATGGAAATCAAAGACTGCGTTGAAAAGTTCTTAGCCGAATCTGGACTTAACTACACCATTTTTAGACCCTGCGGATTTATGCAGGGCTTAATTGGGCAGTATGCCATCCCTATCTTAGAGCGGCAGTCTGTATGGGTGATGGGTGAAGCAGGCGCTATTGCTTATATGAACAGTCAAGATATCGCCAAGTTTGCAGTCAAGGCGTTAACTTTACCCGCAGCCGAAAAAGCTACCTTTCCACTCGCTGGCACCCGAGCGTGGGGCGCATATGAAATCATTCGTCTTTGTGAGCGGCTGTCCGATCAGCGGGCGAGCGTTTCTCAAATGCCGCCTGCACTGCTGCGAGGCGCTCGCAAACTAGCTGCCTTTTTTCAATGGACATGGGATCTAGCTGATCGCCTTGCCTTTACGGAAGTCAGCGCTAGCGGAAACGTAATGGATGCACCAATGGATGAGGTGTATCAGACTTTTGGCATTGAAAAAAGCGAAATTACGACGCTAGAAGACTATCTCCAGGAATATTTCACCCGAATTTTGAAAAAGCTCAAGGAGCTTGACTTTGAAAGCGGTAAATCAGCCAAGAAAAAAGTTCCTTTTTAACGCCGCACCCAAAGAATTTAAGCCACCGTGGCGCTGAGCTAAAGCTACTCCACACGACTATCAAAAAGGCGTGCTATATTCACTTACGTGAGCAAAATACTGCTCAGTTGCTGCTGACTCGTTCAGTCGCAATCCTTGAGGGAATTAGGAGGTGATGCCCATGTCTGTAGGTGATACATACAAGGGTCTACAGGTTGATGTGAACCGGCTGTGTGCCGGGGCA
>JBGTIK010000381.1:0-13738 GCA_041745715.1 Phormidesmis sp. | reverse complement strand
GTTCCTGGGCAGATGTATTGAACCGGGCGAACTTGGGCATGGAAGTGATGCACGAGCGCAATGCTCACAACTTCCCGCTTGATTTGGCTGCTGGCGAAGCTGCTCCCGTAGCTTTGACTGCTCCTTCTATCAACGCATAGTTTCTCTAGGTGAGTGACTTAGGTAGATAGAATTTAGGTTGAGTAAATACAATGAATCCTTGAATTAGACGCCTAGCGTTCTGAATCTAGATTCCATTAAAGAAGCGCTTTCCTTCGGGGAGGCGCTTCTTTAATGGAAATGTCCTGTTTACCTGTTTACGGAGACGGTTTCACGGTCGCTGCTGGCAAAATGAGCATGGCGTCTCCAAAGGAATAAAAGCGGTATTGCTGCGCTTTAGCCTCTTCATAAAGCGCCATTAGCCGCTCGCGCCCGATTAGAGCGCTGACCATCATCAATAGGCTAGAACCCGGCAGATGAAAGTTGGTAATCAGACCATCAATGACTTGCCACTGATAGCCGGGATAGATAAAGAGTTCGGTTCTGCCTTGGTAGGCTTGGAGTTCGCCGCAAATAGCCGCAGCGCCTTCTATCGCCCGCGTAGAGGTAGTGCCGACAGCGATGACGCGACCGCCGTTAGCTTTGGTTTGTTTAATTTTTTCGACTGTGGCAGCCGGCACTTCGATCCGCTCTTGATGCATTTGGTGCGATTCGATATCGTCAGCCTCTACCGGGCGAAAAGTGCCAATGCCCACATGCAGCGTGATTTCGGCGGTGCCGATGCCTTGATGGGCGAGTTGGGCTAGGAGGTGTTTGGTGAAGTGGAGTCCGGCGGTAGGCGCTGCGATCGCCCCCTGTCGCTCAGCAAAAATAGTCTGGTACTGCTCAGGCAAAGACTCTGAATCGGTAATGTAAGGCGGCAGCGGCATTTGGCCAAGCTGATAAATTAGAGCCTCAACGGTAGCAGCAGAAGGCTCAAAAACGTTTTCTGGACTGCTGTGTTCATTGCCATGCGCAATAAAGCGCAAAATCCGTCCTTTAGTTTGCTGATCGCGCGCTTCAACTAAAGCTGTCATGGCCGGATTTTTGGGATTGCCGAAGGTAATCTGGCTACCGGGCTGAAGCCGCCGACCGGGTTTTACTAAAGCTAGCCAGCGATCTGCTGAAAGTGGTTCGATGAGCAAAACTTCGACGCTAGCGCCGCTGGGTTTTTGGCCTATCAGCCTCGCCGGAATCACCCGTGTGTTGTTAATGATTAACAGATCGCCCGGGAGCAGCAGATTACTCAAGTCTCTAAAATGACGATGTTGATGCGTTGTTTGACTATCGACAACGAGTAGTTTGGCGCTATCTCGGGGCGTTACCGGTGTTTGGGCAATGAAAGCTGCGGGTAAATTATACTGATAGGCCGCGAGCTGGAAATCAAGCCGAGTGCATAAGTCAGACTTCATGGTGGGAGGTAGGTGGCGATCGCTCAGCCAATCACTTAATTCGATATTTAACTTTAAAGGTGAAGATTCTGAGGAACACTGCGCCATAATAAAGCTAGAGATTTTAGAAAACTTGATATCAGCCTAAGTGCTAGCCTCAAGTCAAGCCTATGGCCAACTTGCTGCCAACTGGCGAGTTAACCATAAGCAAGGGTTGGGGAAGCTCAAACACAGCTTTCATTAAGATCGCCGCCGCTTGCCTTTACTTCATTCATTATTCGTTTTTTTTCACTATTTTCTGCACTGATTTTTCGTACTGATATAGCAATTGTGCGAGTGCATTTTCCGATCAAAATTATTAGACTGTAGCACCCACCCACTCTATACGATGGAATACATCTACTACCTGACGAATGCGAGTCTGACCTTACGCGTTGTGGAACGATTGCTATGTGCCACGCAGCTACCGCTGGAGTTTACAACCGTCATTCATCAGATCAATGGTTGGATTGTGAAGGTGAAGCTGCATGAGAGTGCTAGCCAGCAGGCCCAGATGAATTTTTTGGCGTTCTTGAACGAAGTGGGCACGGCCTACGAGCCCGGTATTCGAGTCAGGATGGCACTATGGGGCTTAGAAATGGGCCAATCGGCGGTAGATGTAATGCGACGCTATCAAATCGCGGTGGTCTCTCACGGCAAGCCAGATCGCCGTGAGATTGAAGAATTCCGTGAGCAGTTTGTGACTGGGCTGGGCTACTGCCCTGAAACGCTGGCATAGCAGCTTTGGAAGGCTTTAGAAGGCATCTCGAATGTAGCTTTGCAGGCTGAGATAGCTGTGGTTATGGGGCATTTGTAAACTGAGGCGATCAGCGGGTGGATGGGCCTGACAGGACACTAAGGCAATATCAAACCGGCAGGGCAGTTCAGAAAGGTGAGGATGGCGCACTAAAAAATAAAGGGCCGTCGTGCGCAGCTTTCTTTGCTTAGCGCGGGTGACTGACAGCAGCCCGTCGGCATCCCAATTCCCTTGGCTACGAGTTTTAACTTCAATAAAAGCCAGCATTTTGCATCTCAAGCTGCCTTGGCCGCTGTAGCCCTGAGCAATCAGATCAATTTCGCCAAAGCAGCTGTGCCAGCGGCGTTCGAGCACGACACAGTTTTTTTGCAGCAGCCATTGGCTGACCAGCTCTTCACCGTATTTGCCTAAATCTTGGTTCAAGTCTTGAGCCAAGTCTGGGGAATGAGGTGTTGCCATGACAGATCATTGCTTTTGGAGTGCGATGTTAGAGTGCCCTATGCCCTCACCCAAGGGAGGCTAGCGAGATCGGCAAAATCGACGCTGCGCTCTTTTTCGAGCTGCGCAATCCGGTTCTTTTCGGCAATAATCTTCTTTTGATACTGGCTGTGCTGTTCGGGAGATCTGGAAAAATCGCTGTCTGACCAAAGATTTAGCAGGAGGCGATAGCGTTTTTCACACATGTTTTTTTCCAGACAGGCGATCGCGGCGCGGATGACCAACGGTTCTCTAAGCACGTCTAGACGGGTTTTTTCTTCGAGATACAGTAGATGATGCACTTGAGAGAGCGGGCCAATAGACTCGGCAGAGAAATTGCGCAAAGTTTCAAGCAGCGTGGGCTCAGAAGGTTGCGAATCGGCCTGTTGCTCAAGCGCGTTTAGCTCCGTGAGCGTCCGCCAGAGCGCCCGGTGATGCGTAAAATTGAAGCCGAGATCCCGAGTTTCTAACCCTTCAATAATCGTCAGCCGATGCTCAGGGCTGTGAATAAAAATGCGCAGCAGGGCGGCTTCGGCTTCTTCTAGGAAGCTGCGGTTGAGAATTTGGACATCGTGGGGCTTGCTGCCCGATTTACCGCCCGATTTACTATCTGATAAGTTACCGGGACTGCGGCGCTTACGGCGCACCTGGGCGAGGAGATTTTCGGCTAGTAAAGGCACAATTCGACCATCACCTTGGCTGAAAAGTTCCGAGCAATAGCGGATGTAGTGGGTACGAGTGTCGGCGTTGGCAATATCGCTGAGTAGCGTCACGACCGCTTGAGAAGCTTGCTGAAACTGGTCAGCTTGTTTGAGATCGAGACCAGCCAGAAGCTGATTGATTTGCCAGTCCAGCCAGAGCGGCGCACTATCGGCCAGCGCTAAGTATTCGGCGGCGGCATGAAGGCGCAGATAGTCATCGGGATCTTTGCCGTCAGGAATCGTCAGGATGCGTAGTTGGACATCGCCGCGATAGGCCATATCGGCAACTTCTCCAATGCCGCGTTCGGCGGCTTTGACCCCAGCGGCATCGGCATCAAAGTTGAAAATGATCTGTTTGGATTCGGTGTAGCGCAAGAGCTGTTTGACTTGGCTGGCATTCAGCGCCGTGCCTAAAGCCGCGACGCAGCAGGTGATGCCAGCGGCGTGCAAAGTAATCACATCGAAGTAGCCTTCGACGACGATGGCGCGATCTTGCTGGGCGATCGCCGCCTTCGCTTTATCAAGTCCATACAGGGTTTTGCCCTTATCAAATAGCTCCGTTTCAGGTGAGTTGAGGTACTTAGGCTGAGTATCGGCCGCTAGCGCCCGACCGCCAAAGCCGATCAGCCGGTTTTGGGCATCGTGGATGGGGATCATCAGGCGATCGCGAAACCGGTCGTAATAGCCGCTGCCTTCCTTGCGTGGCACAATCAAACCCGCCTGCTCTACCAGGTGAACGGGATAGTGCTTCTGCTCTACCAGGTAGCCGTAAAGCGTTTGCCAGCCCGGCGGAGCGTAGCCCAGCAGGAAGTGCCTGATGGTGTCATCAGATAGCTTTCGCTGCTCACGCAAGTACCTTAGCGCCTGCTGACCATCGCTCTGATACAGCGCGTGCTCATAAAACTTGGCCGTGATGGCAACGATTTCATAAAGCTGCTCACGCAGCGTCAGCTTTCGCTGAAGCTCTTGCTGCTGCGCGGGTTCGCTGGTTTTGACTGGCACCTGATAGCGGCGGGCCAGATCTAGCACGACATCGGCAAAGGAGCGCTGATTCAGCTCCATCAAAAATTTAAAGGCGTTGCCCCCGGCTCCACAGCTAAAACAGTAATAAAACTGCTTAGTCGGGCTAACGCTAAAGCTAGGCGACTTATCATCGTGAAAAGGGCACAGGCCCACAAAATCCTTGCCCTGCTTTTTGAGCACAACCTGTTCGGAGATGATATCGACAATATCAGCCCGCTGACGAACGTCATCAATTGTGTCGGGATGAATGCGAGGGCTGCTCATTGCTGGCGGTCAGTCGGCTAGTAGCACATCTTAGATAGCCGATATCAAATAATTGTAGAGCGTATTGATAGTTCCGCCGGATGAATCTATTAAATGAGTGTCCCAGATCTGGCGCAGTTGGTTGAGCATCAGCTCACTAAAACGCTACATTTAGCATTTTGCTCTATCTATCGGGTTCTATTTATGCGGCTCTAATAACCAATTTGACCTCACAGCTGATCTAGCCCTAACTGTAATTTGGCCCTATTCATCTGAATCGTTATCGTCGTCTATCCGACCGGGCAGCGAGAGCATCGTTTCTTCGACGGCGCGGGCTGCTGCTAAAATATCGCGCTCCGCTCCGCCTAAATAGAGTCGTCCAAAGCTGCCAATGGCCGAAATTTGCAGAATATTAATAAAGGCAGACTTTTCAGCTTCGTTGGCGGCAAAAGCGGCATAGGCGGCAGGCTGACACTCCATCACATACAGCGTTTGGCCTGCCAAAATCATCTGGCCTCGGCGGGTGCGGTTAATCAACTGCACATGGTGCGGATCGAGGTTGCGAATCACCTGGCTCGACATCAGTTCAGGCTTAAGCGAATCGCCCCGGCGCATACCCAAATAATCCAAAATGGCGTGGCCTGCAGCCTTGACTTCACCCTGGCTACCGTGAATTTCGAGCACACCGTATAGCCGCTCTACAACTTGTACGCCGGGGCGGACAACAGCTGACTTAATCGCCACGTCAGTGATGCGATTGATCTCAATGCCGGGAGAGACTTCGATCCAAAGGGAAGCATCGCCGGGAAGCGGCAAAAAGCCAATAGAGACGGTGCCAATGTAAGCCGCGTGCTGAGGCTGAAGGTTGTCAAGATATACGTAGCTACGAAGTTCTACACCCAAGGGTTGTGCCGAAAAAGTGAATAAGCTTAATCAAAGCCTTTGCCGTCAACGCTGATCTTACCGCGACGCGCGATCAATTGACTTAGCATCGGGATGAGCTCAGCGTTGAGAGATCTGGCTCAGCTGGTTTTAATCGAGCGCTGCCAAAACCGCTGTTAACCCTCGCTGGTAGAAAATACCGCTGGCAATGTACCAGGGCCACCGATGATATTCGGCCAGAAGCCAGCCAGAGATCAGAGTGTGACTCACTAGGGTCAATCCGCTCCAAATCAACGGGAAGTGCGAACTTTCTAAGCCTTCCAACGGTGGGAAAATATAGTTGGAAAGCGCGATCAAAGTCACGGGCAATAGGGTTAAGAGGCTGGCAAATCCCCAGAGTAAGCTCGCTGCTACGTCAGCTTGATAGGCCGACCGCCAACGGTGCCCGTTCCAGCTCCATGCCATCGGCTGTCGGCTATCGGCTAGCTGCACTGACTGAGTTTGCAGGTTGGCGGTGAAAAAATGGCGGCAAAAATTGCAGGCAAAGACATCCATCAGCGCGATCGCACCCAATTCCCCGTGGCCACAGGCCGGACAGCGGTAAATCTGCTCGTAGCTTAACGCTTGGCTCTCTGGCTTGTGGCTCTCTGGCTGTGGCTCACTCATAAAAAGCGGTTCTAGATTCTGAGTAAATCCTAGCCTAATTCTTCATAGATCAAGTCGTTGCTAGCCTTGATTGCCTGTACAAGCAGCTAATTTTAAAGCTTGCTTCAAGCTGCAATTTCTTCAATTTTATAGAAAGCAGTCTGAGAAAAAATGTGTTTGAAGCGGTAGCTTATAGCGCTATCGAGGCTTCTGCTTTTTGTGCCAAATGCTTTTGCTCAGTAGCTTGAAGCGTAATTAACAGCGCATCGGCTTCGGCCTGCAAGTGTAGCAGCTCGACTTGGTGATCGGGCTGGTAAGGGTAATGCTTCACCTCAATCCAGCAGACTTTGGCATCGCTGTCCGTTGGTTTTTGGCGGTTGCTGTTAGTTGCAGCAGCGGCTGTAGAGGCAGAAGACGGACGCACCGGAGTAGATAAAGACATTGAATTACTCACAAACTTACTCACAACACACGAATCAAAATGAAATCAGAAAATGAACTAACGATAGAAGCGCTATTAGGCTATTCAGGAGATACGAGTATCTGATCTGAGCTGCTCTATCTCCGTCCTAGGACATTGTGTAGGGCCGCTTTGTTTTTGGCCATCTGAATCCTACTGGAACTAGATGTCATAACCGATACGTGGCTTTGCTTTATTGTTAGCCTTTTACTCTGCCCTTTTTATTAGGTGCCGTTCGGATAGACTAACGCTGAATCGTAAGCAAAGCAAAAACGGTTAGTAACTTATCTAGTAACTTATACCTAGCTAAAATCTATGGCATTGTACCTTAGATAGTTGGATGAAGAAGCTTGATGCTAGCGAATGGATGAGTTCTCTTTGCTGGCTATTTGTGGCAATTTGGCAAGTGGCGGCAATTGATCGCCTTGGGTGATTAGAAGGCTCATTCGCAGCCCTTTGATGCCGCTACAGCCGAGAAAATTGCAGCTTTGGTTACGGATGATATTGCGGGCGCTCTTTGGCTAGCAGATCTACGGCATCGCCGAGGGCAGCGGTCAGACTTTCGCGGGTTCGTTTGTGCTCATTTTGCTCAGCTTAAAGCTGGGCTTTGAGTTCTTCGCACTGCTTGATTGCGCTCATTAGCTGAGCTTGCAGCGGGGTCACCGAATCGCGGCTTGCGGGCGAAGTTTGAACCTCATCAATCGCGGCAGTCAGCTGGTTTGAATAGGCCGCTGACGGCGACTGGGAGTCGGCTAGAGCCAGCTGCAGCTGCTCTATTTTTTGGCTGTAGCTGGCATTGTCTCGGCGACGCTGCTGCGCTTCGGCTTCGTACATTTGGCGTAAGTTATCGGCGCTGGCATAAGCCTGATCGCGCGATCCCTGCAATTCACTCACCTGTCGCTGAAGCGATCGCACTTCTGCCACCCACTGAGTTACATCTTGAGACATGACCGATTTCCCCCCTAAAACAAGCCGATAACTCAAAGCTATTCAGCTACTGTTACATTTACTCCATCTGTTAAAACAGGAGCTGCCGCATGACAGCAGGTGCTGGCAGAATAATCAATACCAACAGGGCCAAAGCAAATAGGCCCAAGAAATCTCTGGGCCCATTCAGCTCACTCACATCATTGAGAGCCGGTTCGGCTGAGGGAATAAACAGCAGCAAAATCGCCCACAGCAAAAACTCACTATAGATCAGCGCAATCACCCACATCAGCAGCCGCGCCACTTGACTTACAATCGCAGCGGTTCTTTGCCCGTACATGGCATGGACGATATGACCGCCGTCTAGCTGCCCCACCGGCATCAGATTCAAAGCGGTAACAATCAGCCCTAAGCAGCCCGATATCGCCACCGGATGTAGTTGTAAGGCACTGTCTGCTTGCAAGCTTGCGCCTAGCGCTAACTTAGCAATTAGCAGCAAGATAATAGAGCGACTCGGATCGAGCGCTTCAAAGTTAAACAGCGGTGCCTGCTCGACTAACGGTACCACGCTCGAATGAGCTAGCCCCCATAGTAAAAACGGCACACTCATCACCAAGCCCGCTAACGGCCCTGAAATGCCGACATCAAAAAGCGCGCGGCGATTCGGCATCGGCGATCGCATCTGAATAAAAGCTCCAAACGTCCCCAAAAAGAATGGCACCGGAATAAAGTAAGGCAGCGTTGCCTTGAGCCGATGGTAGCGAGTCGCCAAATAGTGCCCTGTCTCATGTACGCCCAAAATCAGCATCAGCGATAGGCCATAAGCAAAGCCTCGATTTAGCAGGGTAGGATCGGCTCTGAGTGCCTGCGGATCCTCAATCCCACTGATAAAAGCCACACCTGCTAACGTCGTCGTGATCAAGGTCGTCACAGCTAGTACGATGGTGAGTCCTGGCCGTGTCAGGGGCGTTGCATTCAGCCGACGCAGACGCTGGGCTTGGGCATCGGCCAGCAGTTGGGCAGGGCTATTAGATCGACGATGAGTGGTCGCTGTCTGGGGCTCAGCAGCAGCTTTTTCTAGCAATCGCTTCGCCTGTGGATTAGGTACTAACGCAAAAAAAGGCGTCCCATTCAAGCCTTCTTGAAAAAGGACTAGAAAGCGATCGCCAAAACTACTCTCAACGTTTTTTTGAACAGCCTGATAAGCCTCCGCCGGAGAGGTCTTCAGCTTTCCCTTACAGATCATAGCCTGGGGCCGATACTCGATATCTTGTAAATAGTAAATTGACCAGGGAAAGCACCGCTGCAACAGCGTTTCTTCATCTCGTGTAATCGGTTTGGCCGGTGTCGGAACGGGTTTACTTCGCTCGGCATTCCCTTCGGCATCAGTCTGGGTGGGATCATCTCTTTGGGCATCTTTATGGGCATCCCTTTGGGCTTTCCGAGCCTTAGAAGAAGCCGCTCCCACCAACGTCATCCCAGCGTATAGCAGCGGACAAATGATCAGCAAACCGTAAATCAAACTAGGCGGCGGTGGCTCTTCTCCTTTGACTAGCATCCATGCAGTCAGTACCAGTACTGGCGTCATCATCACCAGCCACAGCATCCATACAGGCGTCGTGGTCACATGGGTAAAGCTCCGACTAATTACCCAGTAGGTCACCAGTCCTAGTAATAGCGTTAGTAATACAGTCAGTAATGCAGGAGGCATAAACCGTTCGCCTATCTTTTAAAACGGATAAAAGCAGCGGTTAAGGTAACTACCACCGCCTAAACTAAAATTGAGAGGAGCTGAGAGCATTGATGTAATCACGATGCTCATTTTTTGCAGGTAGGTCAACCCATGTGCCCACGCATTTGTCTAATCTTGTCTGTGTATTTGTCATTGTAGGCCAGTCACCCCACTCTTTCTGCTGGGCTTTGTGTTTGGTCGCAAGTTAAGGACTAATTCAAAGCTACCTAACGGCTGCTCCAACTGCCCATGAATTACTAACTTTCTCAAAAAGGCAATTATAGTTACTGAGCACGATTAACGGTTTAACCGTTCCTTCAGCGGTTTCTTTGTAAGTCTAGCTTTTTGATCCTTTTCACCCTCGTTGACCCTGAATTTAGCTATGCCCAAAGCGCCCCAAGCTGTTTTTGAGACTGTTTTTGCTTTTGCACCCAACCGTGAAACCCTCGGCGGAACAGCCTACCTTGTTCTGGAACAGGATTCTAGCGGCCAGAGCGCCAATATTTTGATCGATTGTCCTGCCTTTAACGACGACGTTCAGCGCTTTATCGATGTCAAAGGAGGTGTTAGGACGCTGTTCTTTACCCACCGAGGCGGTATGGCTCAAGTTCCTATTTTCCAGCGAACTTTCGGGGCTCAGGTGCTGATTCAGGAACAAGAAGCCTATTTGCTGCCGACGGTGACGACTGATCGCTTTCACCGCGACCTTCAGCTCTCATCTACTAGCCGAGTATTTTGGAATGCTGGCCACTCGCCTGGATCGGCCAGCCTTTACCACAGCCTCTATGGCGGTATTTTGTTTACAGGTCGGCATTTGCTGCCGAACCGCGAAGGGGCTCCAGCGCCGCTGCGGCTATCCAAAACCTTCCACTGGCCTCGTCAGCTGCGCTATGGCCAGCAGCTTCTCACCGATTTCAGCCCTGACACACTCAGCAGCATTTGTCCTGGGGCCAGCACCGGCTTCTTGCGGGGCGAAAAAAAAATTGCTCATGCCTATGAAAAGTTGCAAAGTCTCGATTGGCAGGCTTTATCAACCGTTCAACCAGCGCTGTGAAGCTCAGTCAATGAATTAGGTGGTAATGAGTCAGGCAAGGCGCAAATGCCCACAATCGCTTCAGGCGGATAAATCAGCCAAGTGCGCTGAGCGGGCTGAGAGAGCGTTTGCACCATCGGCGAGAGCTGATTGATATCTTTGAGCCCTTGCTGCGTTTTGATTTGGATGCCTCGCTGATAGACGCTGTAGCCCTTACTCCAGGTATGCCGTAGACCGCTGTATCGATGAGCTTCTACGCCTTTACCCGTCAGCTGCTGCTGGACGTTACTAAGCAAACTTTTTTGTTCAGTGGGCGTGGCCTGGGTCACCTCTAGGGCCTTGAGCAGTCGGCGGTTCAGGTATCGCTGACAAAAATCAGCCAAAATTGGGTCTAGGTGATGCTGCCAGCGCTGAACATGATAGGTAAAGGCAATATCATCGCCTTCTAAATATCTTGCTAAGGGCAACTGTGCGATGGGCTCCATCAGCCAAGCAGTGACGGTCAAATCGGCTTCTAGCTGCCCTCGACTTAGCAGCTCACGAGCGCGGATAAAGACCTGTTCCAAAATCCAGGTTGCGGATAGATTTTTGGGGTGATTGTAGATTTGAGCGTACATGAAAGAGCGCACGACCAAATAGTGCTCAATTGCCGAAAGCCCCTTTTGCTCCACTACTAGCTGCTGCGTAAGGGGGTCATAGTCTAGGGCTAGCAAAATTCGATCTAGATCGAGCTGTCCGTAGGAAGCACCGGTAAAGTAGCTGTCTCGCATGAGGTAGTCTATTCGATCACAGTCCAACTGACTGGACACAAGCTGCCACACACAGGGCACCGCATGGCTGTGGGTATAGACCTGGGTAATCGAGCCCCACAGATCAGGGGCAAAGCTATCTAATAAACGCCTAACCTCAGGCGCTTTTTCGATAATTGCGATCGTCCACTGCTCATGGTGTGAGCCAAAGACTTCTTCGGCAGTGTGGCTAAAGGGGCCGTGGCCGATGTCATGCAGAAGGGCAGCGCAAAGGACGGTCGCCCTATGCATGAGCAGCACCTCATGCCGTCCTGCTAGCCGATCAAACGCCCGCCGAGCCACTGCCATTACGCCTAAAGAATGCGTAAAGCGAGAAGTTTCGGCTCCGTGAAAAGTGAGGCTTGCAGGCCCAAGCTGACGAATCCGCCGCAGCCGCTGAAAAGCCGCTGTTTCAATCAGCTCCGTCAGTAGCGCTTCAATTGGGTCAGCGCTATTGAGCGTAATCGCCCCGTGTAGCGGATCGTGGTAGGTACGCGTTTTAGCCGTTTGACTTGCTTTAGCCGTTTGTTGCGAACTATGCAGGGACATACCGTTACCGCTGAGCCGTTGCGAATGACTGCGCTAGCAGCGAAACCGCTGCTTGATACTGTGTGTCTTCAGAGGAGCCAAACTGCTTGCGCTGCTCGATTGAAGCCACCACTGTTTGATCCGGTGAGATGCCTAGCTTATTGATGTCATTGTGATTGGGCGTTTCATACTTAGCAATGGTCACCGCCAGCCCCGCCCCGTTGGGCAGATCAAACAGCGATTGAATCAAGCCCTTGCCAAAGGTCGTTTCGCCCACGAGCTGAGCGCGACCATTATCTTGTAGTGCCCCAGCCAAAATTTCACTGGCGCTAGCCGTTCCTTGGTTAACCAGCACCACCAGCGGATCAGCAGTAATCGCTTTCCCGACCGCATCGTAGCTGCCCAATGAGCCCTGTCGATTGACGGTATAGACTACTGTGCCTTGATTTAGCCACATTCGCGCAATTTCAATGCCCGCATTTAGCAATCCACCTGGATTATTTCGCAAATCCAGTACATAGGCGTCAGCGCCCTGATCTTCTAGATCTTCTAAGGCGGTTTTGAGTTCGGTCGCGGCGTTGCCATTGAACTGACCTAGCCGTAGGTAGCCGAGCTTGGGCAGGCCGGGTTCTGTGCGCAGATCAGCCGAGACGGGGTTGATTTCAATGCGATCTCGCTGCACAGTCACTTCAAACGGGGGGGTGTCGGCTCGGCTGACTTTCAACGCCACTTGACTCCCAATCGCTCCGCGCATTCGAGCCGCTGCCTCGTCTAACGTAATCGTCGCAGTTGACGTGCCATTAATTTCCAAAATCTCATCTTGAGGCATCAGACCCGCCGCTTCTGCCGGTGAGCCTTCAATCGGCGCGATCACTCGTAAAAAGCTAGATTCCTCTTCTTTGGCGATTTGCAGCCCTACTCCTAGCAGCTCACCATTGGTATTTGTTTGGAGGCTCTGGTACTGATCGGGCGGCAAAAATCTTGTGTAAGGATCATCCAATACAGCCAGCATGTCCTGAATGGCGTTGTAGGTTTCGACCCAAGTCGGCAACGGCTGACGCAGCACCTTTTGACGCATAAACCACCAGTTTTGATGGTTAAAGGTTTCATCCACATAGCTGCGATTGATGATGCGCCACACTTCCATCACCATCTGCTGCTGATTGGTGAAGGCCAAGGCGGATGAAAGCGTGCCCGGAAAACTTGAAAAAGCGCCGTTGACGGGGACAACGGCGATCCCAAGCCAGAGCGCGATCGCTAAACTCACCGTCATCAACAAGCGAAAAAATCGTTTTCTCATCTGTTCTATATCATCTGCTTTATGAGGTAACTATCTAAAACCTTGAGTTCGCTGCCCATAAACCGCCCCCTGCTCTGCAAACCAATCTCTACTCAAGATACTCCTTACCTAAAAGAAGCTAACTACAGAATCTGAGCGAACGGTGAAAGTAGCCAAAAACCAGCTTAATCAAGGAGGCCCTTTCGCCAATTGTAAAGCTATGTAAATTATATAAGACATTCAAATTTCTTAAAATTTCCATTGATTGAGATGCCGTTAGAAACTCAAATAGCAGACCTCATCGGCCTTTAGTTGGCCTTCCGTTGGTGTTCAGTTGGCTTCAGAGCGATTTGACTCTCTCATCTGTCACGCAGATGTGACCGATTTCGTCTAGCCAATCAGGGGCGATTTAGCGGCTATTTAGCCAAGTTCATTGAGCTAGCATCTCATCAGCTGTGTTACATTTTTTGTATTGGTATAAACCCTTCAGATCAAGAATTTTGCTTCATGTTTACTAAGCAAGTCACCGACTCCTCAACCTACAAATGGTTCGATGAACGGCTAGAAATCCAGGCGCTAGCTGACGATATCTCTAGCAAATATGTTCCTCCCCACGTTAATATCTTCTACTGCTTAGGCGGTATCACCCTCGTTTGCTTCATCATCCAATTTGCCACTGGCTTTGCGATGACGTTTTACTACCGGCCCACTGTGACTGATGCGTTTGCCTCAGTGCAGTATCTGATGACCGACGTTAACTTCGGCTGGCTGATTCGCTCCGTCCATCGCTGGTCTGCCAGCATGATGGTACTGGT
>JBGTIK010000380.1:0-2903 GCA_041745715.1 Phormidesmis sp. | reverse complement strand
AGCAGTTCAAATGAACTAAGTCATAAAAATTCTCAATTAAGGTTAACTATTGAGAACCATGCTAGAAAAAATGGCTGTGATTCTTATTGCTTCGTTTAAATACCCAATGTGCCAATTGGAAGTGCGGAATGTCGGCTAGATCTAAATCTTCTAGATTTGTTTTAACTTCGACAACTTCTGGTGGTGCTTTCTTTTGAGAAATGCCTTCTTTTTCTTTGGCAACCTGCTCGTCTAGGTATTTGGCCATCAAGCGCTGATAGTAGTCTTCAACGGTGACAACCATGCGGCGCAATTGGATGTTTTGAGGCCGTAGAATGCGGTTTAAGTCATCTTGGGCTTCTAGGTTTTCTGGATCGACCATCGCGATTAGGACAGAGACAGCTTCTTCTCCTGGGCTGGTTCTAGACAGAGGCACGAGGCGATGCCGACGGCAGATATCTACCGGAATTAAGTTGCCAATCAGCTCAGTGACTTGAGTATCAGAGATGCTTTCGACTTCCGGGTCTAGAGATTCGATGCCATAGAGAATTTTGAGCTCAAAAAGCTGCTGTTTCTTGTACTGGCGCAGCAGCTCTGGAGAGAGTTCTTTGCCAGTCATAGACTCTAAAACGTCAGTCAGCGTTCGGCCATTTTTGCGACTTTCGACCAGTGCTTGCTGCATTTGGCTGCCGTCGACAAAGCCTGCTTGAATGAGCTTGCTGCTAAAAGGTGAAAAGCTCTTTTGTAGAACGAGTGCTTTTCGCGCGGATGAGGTGTTTATCATGGTCGATGCGAAAAAATCTGATTTGATTGTGCCCACATTGCGCAGACCATACTCCAGCACAATGTCTGTACTAGTACCTAAATTACGTGTTAGGTAAATAGGGATCGAACTTGGGGGCAAAAGCATTGATTCGGAAAACTCGTTACGGAAAACCGTTCCTCAAGTGCAACGCCAGCTCTTAAAATAGACAGGGTAGTTAGGCTCAGATAGTATTTGTCTAGCTAGGTTTCATCTTTGAATGGCTCAGGTGACGGTAACGCTGGGCTTGGCGATGAAATCAGCTGGTATAGGCACTTTGTGATGAGCTGTCAGGAGTAGAGAGTTTTAGAGTGATGGCAGACGCAGACAATAATAATGAACAGCAGAGTATTGATGGCGCAATGCCAGCGAGCGAGTTAGGCATTGAAGAGCTTCGCCTAGAAGATGACTCGACTGAAATAGATTTGGAAGCGCTAGATGCAGGTATCGAAGCGCAAAGTCAGGATGGGAAAAAGAGCGTTGAGGACGGTTTAGACGATTTTCCGGATGATATCTCGGCGGAAGATGCGTTTGCCGCAGAAGCAGGGGCTCGATCTGCTCTTCAACAGCAGGTGGATAGCCTGAAAGTGCAGTTAGAGGATCGAACCGGTCAGTTTACTCGACTGACGGCTGATTTTGATAATTTTCGTAAGCGCACGGCGACTGAGCGAGAGAATTTAGAGGTTCAAGTCAAGTGCAATACTATTACGAGCTTGCTGGAAGTGGTGGATAATTTTGAGCGGGCGCGATCGCACATAAAACCCCAAAATGACGGCGAAATGGCGATTCACAAAAGCTATCAGGGCGTTTATAAGCAGCTTGTTGAGGCACTCAAAAAGCTAGGGGTATCTCCTATGCGCTGTGAAGGGCAAGAGTTCGATCCTAACTTGCACGAAGCCGTGATGCGTGAGCCGACCAATCAGTATCCGGAAGGAACTGTTATTGATGAGTTGGTCCGTGGGTATGTTTTAGGGGAGCGTGTTTTACGTCACGCTATGGTCAAAGTAGCTACGCCGCTGGATACTTCTACTGAGAACAGCGAGTCGTCATCTGGGTCTTAATGCTTTTTGGATACCTGATGTTTTGGGCTCGTTACATGAGCTGAAAGCTGTGGATATCAATCATCAAGTCTTGGTAGATGACACCGGGGGTAGTGAAAAGGCCGTAAGCTGCGCGTGATGAGCGATCGCCCTTCACAATTGCACTATCCAAACGGATTACCCAAACGGATTATGGGAAAAGTCATCGGTATCGATCTTGGCACCACAAATAGCTGTGTCGCTGTATTAGAAGGCGGCAAGCCAGTGGTCATTCCAAATACGGAGGGCGGGCGAACGACACCGAGCATCGTCGGCTTTGCCAAAGGCGGCGAGCGGTTGGTTGGCCAATTGGCTAAGCGGCAGGCGGTGACGAATGCCGAAAATACGGTGCACAGCATTAAGCGCTTTATCGGTCGCCGCTGGGATGACACAACCGCAGAGCGATCGCGCGTCCCTTACAAATGTAATCGCGGCAAAGACGATACTGTCGAGGTGATGATTAGAGCGAAAAGCTTCACGCCTCAAGAAATTTCAGCAATGACGCTACAGAAGCTTAAAAATGACGCTGAAGCGTATCTGGGCGAATCGGTTTCTCAAGCGGTCATTACCGTCCCGGCTTACTTTACCGATGCGCAACGGCAAGCCACTAAAGACGCGGGCACGATTGCGGGCTTAGAGGTGCTCAGAATTATTAATGAGCCCACAGCAGCGGCTCTTTCGTATGGTTTGGATAAGCAAGATCAAGATCAGACGGTGCTGGTATTTGACTTGGGCGGCGGCACATTTGATGTCTCAATTTTGCAGCTAGGCGAGGGCGTTTTTGAAGTCAAGGCTACCTCTGGCAATAATCATTTAGGCGGCGATGATTTTGATAACTGCATTGTGAGCTGGATGACAGAAACCTTCAAAAAGGATGAAGGCATGGATTTGACTAATGACCGGATGGCCCTTCAGCGGATTCGAGAGGCGGCTGAAAAGGCTAAAGTTGAGCTTTCGAGCATGGCTAAAACGTCAGTAAATCTGCCTTTTATTGCCGCTGATGAAACTGGGCCAAAACATTTGGAGATGACCCTCTCGCGATC
>JBGTIK010000379.1:0-4766 GCA_041745715.1 Phormidesmis sp. | reverse complement strand
GGTCTTCGAGAATTTGCTTACTAACGCTATTAACCATGCCCCCCGCCACACGCGGGTAATCTTACGGCTAAGTACCGCCGAACAACAGCATCAGCTACAGGTACAAGACAGCGGCCCTGGCATCAATGACGATGAAGCGGCCCATCTCTTTGAAAGGTTCTATCAGGGCTATAGTAACCGCCATGCTCAAGGCTCTGGGTTAGGACTTTACCTGAGTCGGCAAATTGTTGAGGCTCACAGCGGTAGAATTTGGGCAGAGAACTGTAAACCCCAAGGGGCGATTTTCTACTGTTGTTTACCCTCAGCTACAGCATATGGACATCAGAAGTCCCTTGCGAATTCTGCTCGTTGAAGACGATGAACTGTTTCGCCTTGGGCTATCGACCCGCTTACAGCGAGAGCCTTTGCTCGAACTGGTAGATGAAGCCGCTGACGGAGAAAGAGCCCTAGAGCTAACCAACCAAAAGCGGTTCGATATCGTGCTGCTAGATGTTGGCTTGCCTGGCATTGGTGGCGTAGAAACCTGTCGGCAAATGAAGCAGCAGCATCCCGATCTGCCGGTTCTCATTTTGACATCACATTCTCAGCAGCCCCTGATTGAGCGGCTAGTCAAGGCGGGTGCGAGCGGCTTTTGTCTCAAGGGAATCGAAGCCGAAACGTTGATTTTGGCGCTGCGATCAGTCGCGGCTGGGGCCTCCTGGTGGGATTCTCGCAGCACTCAAGAAATCCGCACGGCTTTCATGGCTAAGCCCGTTTCTCCGGCTGAAGTCAACAAGACCACCACACCATTAACACAGCGAGAACAGGAAATTTTAGCGCTCCTGGCGGTAGGCAAAAGCAACCCCGAAATCGCTCAGGAATTGCACATCACCACCGGCACCGTGCGGGTGCATGTCCATGCCATTTTACAAAAGCTAGAGGTGCGCGATCGCACACAGGCCGCTATCTTTGCTTTAAAAAACTCTCTAGTCCCGGAAACGTTACTCTGATGGCCTTTCCCAGGGGCGTGGTTCAACGACAAGTAACACTTTTCTGACCACATTTTAGCCAGCCATTCAAGGCTCCCATTTGATTGTCTGAGGTGTCCTAGAGCCACGATACTCAAGCCTCCCTGAAGTTTGCAAATCACGGCTTTCGCTTACTGAGGATTCCAAACTAGCACTTGAGCTTCATATTCTGGTAAATCCAGAGTTACCTGTCCTTCGTTGACTTCTAGGTCATAGTTTTTCGTCCATTCATGCCAACTGCCATCTTCGGGCAAATCACTCACCGTGTAGTCAGCGATATAGTTGTCAGAGCAGTTCACAATCACGGCTACTTGCGCGCCCATCTCATGCCAGCGTAAATACCCAATCACATTGTCATCACCATTTTTATGAAAAACAGCAATGTTATCAGACTGCAACGCTGAATTTTGCTTTCGTAGCGCAATCAATCCTTGATAGTATTTAAACAGACCTTCGTTTTCTGAATTGTCTAACAAAGCCCAGTCCAACGGTGCCGGATCAAGCGTTTTATGCTTGTATTCACCAAATTCTTCGCCCATCCATATCATCGGAATGCCCATCGCGGTCAGCACTAGCGCCGCCCCAAACTTGGCGCGCTTAAAGGCTGCTTCATCAAAGATATTGGCATCGGCTAAGTTAGCCATTAATCTGTCTTGGTCATGGCTAATGAGATAGTTAATCACATCCGACGTGCTCTGAAAGCCTTGCTGTGTCGGATCGACTAGCGTTTTGACAAGATCGATTCCGGCCTGTTCTTGAAAGATTAAATCGAGAAAGTTATAGTGAAAGCTCACTCGCCAACTGCTGTCTACCGGGCCTTCTAATCCGGAAATTTCTGGCTTTTCAGGAATATGCTCTCCGGCGGTAAACAGCGGCTTGGGCTTAGCCGCTAGCCCTGCTTGATCGACAATCCAGCTCAAAAATTCCGCATTGTCTAGCTGCTTGACGGCATCAAACCGCAGCCCATCGAAATGGTATTCCGTAATCCAAAAGTTGACCATATCTCGCATGAAGTCGCGGGCGGGAAAGCGGTCATAGTTGTCGTCGTAATGCTCGTAGTCAAATTCTGGCCCCCAGCTATTGTCGGGATCTTTGGGGTCGCGGCGATACCAGTAATCGTAATCGATGGCAGTGAACGGGCTTTCAGCTTCGGAGTGGTTCAGTACAACATCAAGAATGACGCTAATGTGGCGGGCGTGGCATTCGTCAATCAGGCGCTTAAGATCGTTGGGTTTGCCGTAGCTAGAGCGCAGTGCAAAGTAATGGCGTATGTTGTAGCCCCAGCCAATTTCCATCGGGCAAGACTGCACGGGCATCAGTTCGAGCGCATTAATGCCCAAGCTTTGGAGATAGTCAAGTTTGTCGATGATGCCTATAAAGGTGCCCCTTTGACTGTCATCAGCAGTATCTACTGAAAAGTCTTGAACGAGCATTTCATAGATAACTAGCTCTTCAGGAGCGGGCAGATCGATTGAATCATGCTGCCAATCGTAATCGTCAACGATAAATTCGCCCTCTTTAATGCAGGCGATCGCCGTTTGAGCCGTCTCATCGACCTCCTTAGCATAAGGATCGATCACCTCTACCCAATCATCGCCCTCAATAAAAAAGCTTTTAGAGCGCACTCGAAACTTATAAGGGTAGCAGCCATCTTCTAAATCAACAGAAATGCGGAAATATCCGTCATCTCCTTTCTTCATTTCAATTGATTGGTCTGTTGACTGGTCTGTTGACTGGTCGGCTAAAAAATCTCCTATTAAAGCCGCTTCAGGATTGTACGGAGCCCACAATTTGAATTCAACAGAATTAGTCATACCCTATGAACCAACCTCACCTGAAGCTTTTGACATAAAATTATCCCCAAACGCTACCAGAATAAGTGATTTCACTCCATCTATCCAAATAGGTAACTAATCAATCTGAACAACTAATGCAGGATCAGAGCGTCTGAACTTGCCAATTCGATAGAGGCCTTGTTTCGCTCGGTACAGCAGCTAGCGCTCAATCCAGCAGCTATAATATTTGAGGTAATTTGCCTACCGCCTCTGCCTATCCTGTCATTTTTATTTCATGGCCACTCCTTTCGACCCCACCGTTCATCTCGCCCAACCCAGATCAGAAGTCGCTCAGTTCAGAACTATTTTGCAGCGCCTGAATCAAACCCTTCAACACGACGAAGTGGTGCAAGATACAACCGATAGTTTGAGAAGCTACCTGCAAGTGGATCGAGTCGTTCTTTACTATTTTTTCAGTGAGTGGGAAGGTCAGGTAACGTTTGAATCTTTGAGTGACGAAAGGTTTTCCATCTACGGCTCTACTGGGCCGGATCAGTGCTTTAACGACGAATATGCAGCGCTCTATTTAGACGGTAGGGTGCGAGCGATAGAAAATATTGAAACTGAACCCATTCAGCCTTGTCACCGCGATTTTTTACGTTACATTCAGGTTCGCGCGAACTTAGTCGTGCCGATTTTGACTAAGCGTGGCCTGTGGGGGCTACTGGTTGCTCACAACTGCCAAGCGACTAAAGCCTGGTCACCCACTGATATTGAGCAGATGAAAAAAGGGGCTTTGGTGCTGGCAAATGCCTCTTCTATTCAGTCTTATTAGCTGAGCATCTAGCTACTTACCGGTGAGGCAAGATCGCATAGGCTTCATGCTCGATCCCTGTAGTGCTTCTCAGCCGGTCGTGGCTGGCATATTTGGCTATGTACGCAATCAGACTGATGTTTGAAAATAAGTTGGTCATAATACGGCGGGAGTTCCTGTAGCGCTAAAAAAACTGATCTTGTGATTGGCTTGGGTGACTTCGATTGACTCAGCGCTCAAACTCAGCACTCACTAAAAGAAAGGACAACGATGCTCAATAGAGAAGCTTTAAAGGCAACTGGCTGGGCCGCTAAACGCCGGTTGCTTAAGAAGATTGAGCCTGAACCTGAAATCGAGTCTATCAGAAAAGGATTTAAAGCCTTACTTAATCAGTCTTCCCATTTAATGTGGCTGCTGAGTTTGGAAGGTGCGGTGTTAGAGGTGAATCATGCGGCGTTAGCTTTAGGGGGCATCGAAGGTTGTGAAGCAGTCGGGCAACCGCTGGCGCAAGGAGCGGTGTGGGGGTTTGTAGGCTACGGGCAGCAGCGACTAAAGGCGGCGCGATCGCATCGGCAGCTAACGGCCAAACTATTCACTGCGAGGTCGAAACCAAGCAGGGCGAGCGAGCGGGCAAAAAGCTTGAATTAACGGTGCGTCCGGTCGGCGAAGAGGGTCAGCCCCTGCTCTTAATCATGGAAGGGACAACTGTGGGCGATCGCCAGCAGCTAGAGTCGAGCTTGCATCGCTGTCAGCGTCTCAAAAGCGTCGGCGAACAAACCTTGGAAATGATTAATGACTTTAAGAACTTACTGGCTCCTTTATCAGCGATCGCGACATTACTACATCTTGAATTTCCTGAAGCTGACAGATCTCAGCGTGAGCTATTTCAAATAATTGCGACCAGTACACATCGAGCTAATACCGTTATGCAGCAAATGCTCACCTATGTCAAAGGCGATCAAGCGCACTATACAACGCTTGAAGCAGATTGTCTGATGCTAGATATTCAATCTCTTTTAGAGCCTACTTTTGTAACTACTCAGGCTGAGGTAGGAGCGAGTGAGCACTCCCAGAAAACAGATCGACCAGTGCATCCAAGACATCAAGTCCTTGCTTTCGCAGAGCTGATAAATAACCGCGAATGCGACAGAAGTCTCTAGCCCCTTGCTC
>JBGTIK010000378.1:0-7134 GCA_041745715.1 Phormidesmis sp. | reverse complement strand
ATCGTGTGACTAATTTCGATGACCGCTTGATGTTAAATGCAGCTGGACTGTGGAACTTCTACTTGGATGCGGCTTAAAAGACTGAGGAAGCCGACAAAGCCTTGTCTCATCGTTCCTTTTTATTACCCAACAAGCCTATTAGTTAGATGATCAGAAAGCGTCTTAATAGTGTCAGCTAACAACTCGTTCAAATCATTAATGAATGTGACATAACTACCGGCTTTCTCTGATTCACGAACTCTATCCGGCTCATCAATCACAATTATTGTTTTATTAGGAAGTCTTTGCAGTGTATATCTAATGAACTCTGGGGTGATGTCTTCCTCAGAGGCATCACCATTACCTCGCAGAACAGGAAACTCTCTAATAATTTTCTGCCACAAAGAAGTGAAATCTTCTTTGATGTCGCAATTGATCATCGCAACATCTACTTCACCTTCAGAGAACCCTTGCATAATTTTCGAGATTACAGTGGCCAGAGACGTCTTTCCGACACCTCTCTCGCCATAGAGAATTACGTGCTGACCCTGCTGAGCAACAGCACTTACGACTTGACTAACTTGGTCAATCCTACCTGCAAACAGTTCTTGACTATTAATAGGTGCACTCGGGGTAAATACTTCAGCCGCTTTGACATAGCGCTGAAGCTGATTGGGACTCAGCGGCGTATTACCTTGATCCATATAAGCGCTCCTTCAGCATGTGTAATGCCCTTCTATCATTTTATGTGTAGAAGCGTAGCACAGTCGCGCAGCAGTGTAGAATTACTCAGCCAGAAATACATAATCGTCGCGTAGATAGGCTTTAACGTCGCGTAACGTCGCAGATGGTGTGCAATGGCTTACTATGACATTCGCTTACTAAAATTTTGCAGTGGGTATGCAGATACTTTGAACTTCATCGCGTAAATAGGCTTTAACGTCGCGTAACGTCGCAGATGGTGTGTAATGGCTTACTATGATATTCGCTTACACAAAATTCTGTACAGTTCCCCTACACCACCCGTCACACCCTATTGAACTACGGCATCGAATACGAAGGCTGGACACTGGCGCAAGTTGCTTTCATTGCCGGTCAACACTACAACCCGCATGGTGAGCGAAACCTACGGGCACCTGATGGACATGCCCAATCTGTCTGATTTGGGTGCTGCACCCTAGCTGCACCACAGTGCACCACAACGACAAAAGCCGCCCTCATCAGAGAACGGCTCTAAGCCTTATCTTGCAAATGTTCCGCCAATCGGAGCGACAGGATTTGAACCTGCGACCCCTACTACCCCAAAGTAGTGCGCTACCAAGCTGCGCTACGCCCCGAAGTGCTTAATTTGCTTATCAAGAATAGCATAAGGGTGGGCTTGCTTTGGGCACTGATTTTTACTTCGCTGAGGAATTTGTCCTGAGGACAGATGCGATCGCGATCACCAAAATTCAGTTGCAATGAATCGATTATTGAAAAAGCGCGATTCCCTCAATTGCTCTCTCCTCCCTTTGAGGATAATCCTTAGGATAGTCCTGAGGAAAATTAAACGGACATCTTGACGGATTGTCCTTAGGACATGCTATGATTGGAGCAACCGAAAAGACTCAAGGGTTTAGGGGGAAATGGCTTCCACTGGTGAGTAAAGCCCCTGCTGGCGCACAAATGCCAGAATGACTGAGAGTCCGCTGCGTTGTCCTCACGAAGTGCTCAAAAGCCCTTTAAACGTGACAAAGTGGTGCCAGTGCCAACATCAGCATCACTACCGACATCATCACCGCCACCACTATCACCCACATCACTATGGATCAAAAAAACATCGCTTAATGACGAGATCAAACGACGATAATATCCGTCTCACGGCAATCAGACGGTACCTATCGAGATAGACAGCTACACAAACCAATCAAAGAGCTGACAATTACCTTGTCGGCTCTTTTTTATATTAACCTTTGGAGACGATCCAAGCTACTTCCCCATCTGATCGACGTCCGACGGATCTAAACAAAAAGCCCGCTTCGCGAAAGGTTTGTCCATAGGCAGTGTTTTGCGGAACCGGACGCTTGAGCAAGTACTCTATTTCCGAGCTTTTAAGCTCCCATTTATTTTGGACGGCCTGCTCTAAAAACTGATAGTACGCTAGCGGATCGACTTGGTTCGCGGGCGGGTTGAGGTTCGCGACGATTTCGGCAGTGAGGCTGCGAATCAAATTGATCATGTCGCTTGAGATGTTGGCTAGCCCCGATGATTCTTCCGGTGGGTCGGCTTCGGCTTCGGCTTCTGAGACGTTGAGCCCCATCATTTCCACAAATTCAGGGGCCGAACCGCCGCCTTGAATGAACCTGTGAAGCTCATCTAAAAGGGCAACGTCTTCGGCGCTGACGTAGGAGCGTGCGCCAATTCGCACAGGTTTGATGCCCAGTGCATCCATCCGCTTGTAAAAGGCACTTCTGGCCAGATCGCCGTATCGGGCTGGTAACTGGCTGACGGGATATCGATCAATTTCACCACTCATATCTATCTTCTGGACTGTCCTCAGGAAGCTCTGTGTCTATAGTATCCTTTAGATTGTCCTGTAGACATAGCGAATCGTTAATTTTTAGTGCAAACGAACTATTTGTATTCCGGTAGCTGTGGCAATTAGCCGTCTGAGGATGTAAGTCTTAAAATTAAGAGCGAAGTTTCGGCACTACTGGTTTTCATCGGAGCATTGGATGGCAAGGCGCAGCAAGTTTTTTTTGATTGTGATGGCTCTGGTGATATCTATGATGATTGGAGGCAGGCCGATATACCGACTGATGGCCGCTTTTCCATTTGCAGATGTGGATTCAATTCCGGTCGCTGCCGATGTTTCTAATGATTCTTCACCAACGGCGATCAATGTAGATCTAAATGTCGATGAGGCGCGGCTGATGGCACATATTGACGCGATCGCTCAACCACGTCACACCCAGTCGCAAAAAGCAGCCGCCCGCCGCTATATCATCACGCAGCTTACGGACTATGGCCTTATTCCCATAGAGCAACCCTACGTTCAGGCCAGTCTAACGGGTACTAATATTGTGGTGACGCTTCCAGAGACTGACCCGCTAGCAGAGGCAATGGTGCTGGGCGCTCACTATGACACGGTTGAGGGTTCGGCGGGCGCGGATGATAATGGCAGTGCGATCGCGACGCTTTTAGAAGCGGCTCGAATTTTTTCAGCTCAGCGATTCCCTGGGAAGGCTTCGCCATCGCAGCCTGATGCCGCCCGCCTAGCCAACACGCTGAAGCTAGTTTTTTTTGACCAAGAAGAACAGCAGGCCGATGGCAGTGGCTTACTCGGCAGTTTAGCCTTTACAAACAGCGCTGAAAACATGGCGGGGGTCAAGGGCGCAGTAATTCTGGACATGGTTGGCTACGCCTGTCATACCGCAGGTTGTCAAAGCTATCCGATGAATTTGCCGCTGTCGAATCTGCCGGAAACGGGTGATTTTTTGGTGGTGATTGGCCAATCTACGCATACGGATTTGGTTGACGCTTTTGTACAATCTGCACAAGCTAGTGGGCCGCTAGTTCTCACCTTGCCATTGCCTCAGGCGACGTTGCAGCTATTTCCAGATTTACTGCGCAGCGATCATGCGCCCTTTTGGAACAAATCTATTCCGGCTGTTTTTGTAACGGACACCGCAAACTTTCGCAATCCTAACTACCACAGCGCTCAGGATACGCCAGATACGTTAGATCCTTCGTTTTTTAAGGGGAGCGCTCAGCATGTGGTGAATGCAGTGGCGACATTACTTCAGAAAACCAGTTCTTAAGCCGCTTGCTGACGTTCTTTGGCACGTTCTTTGGCGAGATAATCAAATACGCTTTTGTCGCCAATGTCCGGTGGAATCGGCTGAATAACTTTACGCAGCGCAAATACTGCAAACAGCGCCGCCCAAGCTACTAGCAAGCTGCGCTCAGTCGCAACAGATAAAATGCCCGCTATATGACCCAGCAATAAACCGGGTACAATCACAACCAAAAATTTGGTTTCTACACGATTGAAGCAAAAGGCTTCTTTGAAAAAAATGCCAGTGAGCGCCGCGAAGGTAAAGCCAATGCCCAAAATCGTCAGCGGCTGCTGATAGGCTGTTAGGGCCAAAGGCGTTGGGTAGCTGAGTGCTACAGCCACACTCGCAATCCCGCCAATTGCCCAAAAGATCTGTAGTGCCCGGTGTAGCGATCGCAGATAAATATGAATTTTAAAAAAGCTCAGACCCAGCGCCAGCCACAGCAGGCCGTAGCAAGCGGTCGCCACATCAGGCGCAAGCTCAGGAGCAAAAAAGACACAGAGGGTAGCGATCGCAAAGCTCAGCGCCGCTGCCGTTAGCCCCGCCCGGTAGAGAATGACCTCTTGGCGATCTCGCTGATCAATTGTAAAACTGCCAAACTGCCCCTCATAAACCTCCGGCAAACGCTCAGACGCTAATTGAGACTCTAATTGAGTTGTCATACTGCGAACTCCTTTGTATTTATCAGCCTGCTTCTATTATGCTACCGCCATCATCAATCACCCTGCCGCTGAGAAAATAGCCCCATCAACGGCCCCAGCACTGCGCCAAACACAAAGCCTCCAGCATGTGCCCAATAAGCCACGCCCCCAGATCCCGTATTAGCCGTCGCATCTAGGCTGGCATAGCTATAGAGAGACTGCTGCACAAACCACCAGCCCAAAAACAAATAGGCTGGCACCGGCACCACAAACAGCGCAATGAAGGTCATGATCTTAGCGTGCGGAAAACGGATGATATATGCGCCCATGACCCCAGCGATCGCTCCGCTTGCACCCACTGTAGGAACCACCGAAGCAGGCGAAAAAACCCACTGACTCAGCCCCGCTAACGCCCCACAGATCAAATAGAAAATTAAAAACTTCAACGGCCCGAGTCGGTCTTCAATATTGTTGCCAAAAATCCATAAGTACAGCATGTTACCGCCCAAATGCAGCAGGCCACCATGCAAAAACTGAGACGAAACCAGGGTTATCCATTCGCCCTGAGCAGCCCCCAGCATAGAGGCATCGTCGATAGAAATTGGGCAGCTTAGATCAACCGCTGCTGATACCGCATCGCTCGGCAGCGAACAGGTTAGTTCGGCAGGCACAATCGCCCAAGTATTAATGAACTGCTGTAGCGCACTGTCTCCTAACGACGTTTCATGGAAAAAAATAGCAACATTTAACGCGATTAGTCCGTACACCACAATAGGCGTTGTACTAACCGGATTGTCATCTCTAAGGGGAACCACCGCGATCAGCCAAGAAGAACCCTTTCATTTTATACAGAGCGCTCACGCTAATGGGCCCAAACCCTAGATATTTCAGGCAAACGCTCAAAGAATCCAGGCTAAGGTGCCTGCTTCGGCATCTAATTCGACGGGTAAGCCAACCGGCAGCGCGGCATTTTCGCCATCGTGACCAAACGGTAAGTCGGACACAATTGGAATACCTAGATCGCTGAGGCGATCGCGCATTACCTCAGCCACACTCAGCGTCGGCCCCAATTTAGTCGGCTGAGCGCCGCTAAAGCGTCCCAGCGCAATACCTGAAATCTGCGCAAACCTTCCCATAGCGCGCCATTGCGTCAGCATTCTATCTAGCCGATAAGGCGCTTCACCCACATCTTCAAAGGCCAAAATCACATCTTGAAAATCCGGCTCAGCCGCTGTTCCTAAGAGATGAGTCGCCACACACAAGTTTCCGGGCAGCAAAATGCCGTTAGCCTTAGAGGTTCGATGCTCACTGATCCAGCCTTTACCTCTCAGCGGCGCAATCTGATGATGCTCTACCCAATTAAACAGTCGATCTATTGACCAAGCCGGTTCGTCCGCGATTGTGGTTAGCACCGGGCCGTGTAAGCCTGAAACTCCCTGTTTGCTTAGGCTCCACAGCAAACTGGTGATGTCTGAGAAACCAATCAACCACTTCAACGAATCTTCAATCGGGGGCCAAGCCCAATCTTCTAGCAGTCGCGTGCCGCCGTAGCCGCCTCTCGTACAGAGAATGCCTTTGCACTCAGGATGCGTCAAAGCGCTCAAAAGCTGCTGCCGTCGATGATGGTCATTGCCTGCTAAGTAGCCCAACTGAGCATCGTAGCCGTTGCATAAATGCAAACGATAGCCCCGCTGACGCCATAAATCTAAGCCCGCTGCAAATTTTTCTGAGGGCTGCAAGCTACCGCTAGGGGCAATCACACAGAGCAAGTCACCGGGCTGCAAAGGCGGCGGAATCTTGATCTTCATGCTAGATCTTCACGCTAGTTTGGCATAGCTGTTAAACATAACAATTAGCCCAGGTCATTGGGGAGAATATCCAGCAAAATATAGCTGACCTAATTGATTGACCGCATAGGCTTCACCGATGTAGCCCGTACGCTCGAACATAATTTGGTGAATATATAAGTCCAATTGGCCTTCGTCACTGAACTGAGGGCGGTAATAGTCTTTAATATCGTTTTCTATGCCGATATCAGAGAGTCGCTCGTGTAAAGCCTGAGTCTCGCCCGCAAAATAAGCATCTTTAGAAGATTTGTCTAAATAAAATTTACGCACAACTTGGTAAGGCACGCCGCCAAGCGTGACCTGTTCGGCGACAAATAAGGCACCCCAGGCAACCGCGCCCGCACTAGCCGATAGCAGCAAAGCTAAGAGCAGTCGCCGCCATATCCGCTCACGAAACTGAATGCTGTTGAGCTTTTGATTGAGTTTGCTAGGGCGCGATCGCCGCCGTCGAATCAGTCGTAAAAATAGCCGATCACGGCTGATGGGATGCTGTAATCGCTGTTGCACACGGCTTTGCTCAGCAATTTGGCCTGACATCTGGCCTGACCGTGGCTCTGCATTTTCAAAGAATTTAGATACCCCATAATGCTTGTCAGGAGACCATTGAGCCGAGATTTCCGAATCTGAGATCAGGCGAAGCAGCCACCAACACTTAAGTTCGCAAGGTAAGCGATTCATTAAATCAGGAACTAAAAACAGATAACAGTCTTAAACCCACATTCCGCCCTTTGAAGTGTCACACTCAGGTATTAATGATAGAGCCCTGTTTTGGAAAGACTTTCATGGCTTAGCAGTTCAAATGAACTAAGTCATAAAAATTCTCAATTAAGGTTAACTATTGAGAACCAT
>JBGTIK010000377.1:0-3511 GCA_041745715.1 Phormidesmis sp. | reverse complement strand
TCATCTCAAAGGACTCAAAACGGAACTCAAAACGGCGCTCCGAATACAGCTCAGGTGAATCAAGGTCGCGCTGAGCTGCAAACGACACTGTCCAAAGAAGAAACGCTTTATCTCGATAAGTCAAGCACTTACCGCTATGACTTAGTAATCCGCCAAGATTCGGCCATTGGCAATCAGCGCTTACCAGTCGGCACCGTTGTTAGAGGTCAGTTCGAACCAGCGGACGGTGGGCTTGTATATGTCGCTAACTCGGTTGAAATCGCTGATCGCATCTATCAAATCAATGCGGTTTCGGGGCTATTTCGCGATGTCAAAGACCCACGTCAAACTTCGGCAGGAGCGATTTTAACCGATGCGGCAATCGGCGCAGCCGGTGGCTATGTGCTAGGTGAGGTATTTGGTCGTCCTGACTTACTAGAAGTGCTCGGTGGCGCAGCGGCAGGCGTGATCATTGGCAATACAACGGCCCCTTCAGTGGTAGTGATTGGCCCTAAAGATCCGATTGTGCTGACTTCTAATTGATCGAGTTGATCTGGGTTTGGGCCATAGTTTATCAGCCAGAGCCAGCTCAGTTTAGCCACGGTGCGCGATCGCTTCGATCTGGCAATTTCGATAGAGTCTAGCCAATGGCGCGGAGCAGCTCTGTTGGCTTGGGCTGAGTTTGCGGTTCTGTCTGAGGCTCTACTCCAGCGAGTTCCAAAATTTGAGGAATCAGATCTTCGCGCCGAACGGCCATCATATGCACGCCTTGGCAGAGATCGCGGGCGGATTGAACCTGTTCGGCAGCGATTTTGATGCCTTCTTGCAGCGGATCGGAAGCTTTGTCTAGGCGCTTGATGAGGTGCTGGGGGATGGTAACGCCGGGGACGCAGCGATTGATGAAGGCGGCGTTTTTAGCAGATTTTAGCAGAAAAATACCGGCGAGGATGGGGCGATCGCACCCCACAGCCAGGTTATCCATAAACTTTTCGAGCTTGTCAAAATCAGAAATAAGCTGACTTTGAAAAAACTGCGCTCCGGCGGCTAGCTTTTTCTCAAACCGGCTCTGTAAGCCAGACCAGCTCGGTGATTGCGGATCAATCGCCGATCCTGGGAAAATGTCTAGGCAGCCATCGGTCATGACGCTATCGTTGTAGTCGGTGCCGCCATTGAGCTGACGAATCACCTGCAACAGGCGAATGGATTCGAGCTCATGCACCGGCTTGGCTTTGGGATGATCACCAGCTTTGAGCGGATCGCCTGTGAGCGCTAGCACATTGTGAATGCCCAAAGCATGTGCGCCCATCAGATCGGCTTGCAGGGCAATGGCGTTGCGATCACGCCCCGTCATTTGGCAAATTGGCTCAATTCCAGCCTGCCTAAGCAGCACTGAGCAGGCCAAAGAAGACATCCGCAGCACCGCCCGACTGCCATCTGTGACATTGACAGCGTGCACCCAGGGTTGTAGATGAGCGGCCATCGCCAGCATATGGCTAGGGTCACCGCCCTTAGGCGGCATCACTTCAGCAGTGACAATGAATTCTTTGGCCTGAATGGCTTGGCGTAGACGCCCTGATCTAGGCTGGGTGAGGCTATTCGCTAGATTATCCGGGAGAAGGCCATTAGATAGACCAGAAGGAAATTGTCCACTGGGTGCAGTATTCATAGCCAATTTTAATGATTTCTTATCGGATATCTTACCTAGTTTCTCCCTCGAAAGCGGGGATGCTGCATGATTGAAATTGCTCATGGTATACAAGCAACGTTGGTGAGATATCTTTTTATACCCAGATTAGATTTTATCCCCAGATTAGATTTAGCCGAGGCGCGATCGCAGATGGTCACCAACTCGCAGAGCATTGGCCATAATTGTTAGCGTAGGATTGACCCCAGAATTTGCCGGGAAAAAACTGCCATCGACGACATAGAGGTTGTCTACCTCGTGAGTGCAACAGTTAAGATCGAGCACCGAAGTGTTGGGATTTTCGCCAAAGCGACAGGTGCCGCACTGATGACCCACCGCCTGTAAAGGAATGCTGTTGCGAGGGTAAAGGCCCCAGGGCACGGTGTAGGGCTGCACGGTGCGATCGCTCGTTTTTAAGACCTCTATCCAGCGTTTGACCAAGCGATTATGGGCCTTCGTATTAGTAGGTACGTATTCCAAACACACTTTGTTGTTTATCTTGTTATTCATCAGGCGGACGCGGTTGTTAGCATCGGGTAAATCTTCCGATTGTAGCCACCAGCCGGTTGAACGATTGGCGATTTGATCGAGGCCAAAGCTGGGAATGAGCTTGGCCAGTGGGGCCAACGCTGACGGCGCTTCTGCCGGAATCATATCGCCTAAAATGTTGCCGGTGTTTTGCACTTGGCCCATCGGATAGGGAAAATCTGCCTCGCCCCAGTAAAAATCGTTGAGCGCAATTGTTTTTTGATAAACTGCCAAATTCGGCTTAGCGCCAATTGCCAATACAGCCGTCGCCAAATGCTTCATAAAGTTGCGCCCGACCTGATCAGAGCCATTGGCTAGCCCGTTCGGATGCTGTTCATTAGCAGAGCGCAGCAGCAGTAAGGCCGAATTAATCGCCCCGCAGGCCACCACTACAATATCGCTAGTAAATATCTCTAAGCGAGTCTCTGAATGATCCGCTGAACGGCTCACGATTTCTGTTTCGACGCCGCTCACGGCTCGGCCCGATGCACAGGTATGTAAGCACACTACTTTGGCCTGGGTTGATCAAGGTGACATTGTGATGCTGTTGCGCAGGGCGCAGGGCATCGACTTCGGCGCCGGCTTTGGCTTGCGCTAGGCAAGGATAGCCGTCGCAGATATTACAGCGAATGCACTCGCTCAGCGCTGGATTTGCTTCATTTAGCTTGATGCCCATCGGCAAGTGAAAGGGCTGTAGACCTTGGCGGCGGAGGCGATCGCAGATCTCTAACATGGCGGGCTCATGGCTCACGGGCGGATGCGGATAGGCTTCATCCATCGCCGGTTCAATCGGGTCCTCGCCCCGTAAGCCGTGAACGCTGTAGAGCTTTTCGGCCTGAGTGTAGTAGGAATTGAAATCCCAATAGTTAAGCGGCCAAGCGGGCGAAACGCCTTCGTGATGGGTGATTGCGCCAAAGTCTTTTTCTCGCATTCGCAACAGGGCTGCGCCGTAGACTTTGGTGTTGCCGCCTACCCAGTATCCGGTACCAGGGCGAAAGGGTTTGCCTTCGCGGCTGTACCACATTTCATCGGTGTGGTAGCGCTCGTTTTGATAAACTTCTTTGGCATTCCAGTTGTCTTTTTCTCTGGGGAGAAAGCCGCCACGCTCTAAAACTAAAATCTTTTTGCCGGTAGAGGCTAGCCTGTGTGCGAGCGTGCCGCCGCCTGCACCAGTGCCAATAATAGGCTTGTTGGGTAATAAAAAGGAACGATGAGACAAGGCTTTGTCGGCTTCCTCAGTCTTTTAAGCCGCATCCAAGTAGAAGTTCCACAGTCCAGCTGCATTTAACATCAAGCGGTCATCGAAATTAGTCACACGAT
>JBGTIK010000376.1:0-14192 GCA_041745715.1 Phormidesmis sp. | reverse complement strand
AAGGCAGAATCCTTGGGTATCACTCAACTGACGGAGGCAGATCTGCTGGCTTTGCTGGCATCATCTTGAGTGCAGTTGATATAGCGGGCGGTAGCCTATGATAAGGGCTATGAAATTTGTGTCTAAATGCGCTGATAATTTGGCTGTTATCCCTTACGGTTTACGTCTACAGATGGCTAGTCAGGTAGCCAAGCGGATGGCCAGTTTAATCGGCTACAGCCCCCGACAGCGCCGCTCCTGGCAAATAGGCTTACTCTCGCTGACAATTTCCCTTTCGCCTTTGGCCATCAGGGCTAGCTCAGCCGCTGAAAGAATCACCTTTTCTTTGGGGTCAACCATTGAGCGCTCCATTTCGGTGGATGCTATCGAAGCCTACGTCAAAGAAGGCCGGGTAACGCCAGAGCTAGCGCCTTACTTGTCCTATATCGATCCGGCTATGCGAGTGCAGGCCAAGGGGCTCCTCTCGCAGCGGGCCGATATTGATGTGACGACGGTGGCCCAGTTTGCCTACACGCCTCAAGGTGAATTTTTGCTGGCGCAGGCGGGCGAAGTGTTTCGCACGGGGGCACGGCTGCCGGGTGGGAAAGGGCTGCGCAGCGCCGTGATTCTTTCGGCAGCAGATGAAGTCAATGGCCTGACGATCTTGAATGTGTTGAGACGCTTCCCGACCCCGGTTTTGCGGATTGATTTACCCACTGGCTTGGCGATTGCCAGTCAGGCCAGCGAAGCCTTCAATCAGTCGAATGCGGCTATAACGCTAGTCGAGCAACTCTCGTTGCAAGCTGCGACCCTCCCTTTTCCGGATGGCACCTCGGCGGCTGATCTGAATGATTTGGTCACCCGCCCTGGCCCCTTTCAGGTGAAAAAACTATCCGTTCGACTCAAAGTGAGTCCCCAGCCAGTAGATGTTTACTTGCCTGATACAGTTAGCCCTTTGGTGAGCGGGCGTGGCATGAGTCGATCTCGCTTGGCTGGGTTTCCAGCGGTGATCATTTCTCATGGGTTGGGCAGCGATCGCAACTCATACGCTTACCTCGCCAAATTTTTGGCCGAGCGTGGCTTTGTCGCCATTACCCTAGAGCACCCTGGCACTAACGCAGAGCGACTCAATGCCTTTGTCACGGGTCGCGCTAGCCAAGTGCCCGACGAAGAATTTATCAATCGCCCCCTTTTGATCTCACAGGTGCTAGATGGGTTAGTCGAGCGGCAGGCGATAGAGCCAGAGCTAAAAAACATCAATTTCAACAATGTCGGTATTATTGGTCAGTCTTTTGGTGGCTATACAGCGCTAGCGGTCGCGGGTGCGCCGATTAACCTAGCGGCTTTAACTCAGGTTTGCCCGCCTAGCTTTAGCGTCAATGTTTCGCTGCTGCTGCAATGCCAAGCCGCGCGACTTACCCCTGAGCAAGCCAATCAAAACTTCACCGACCCGCGTATTCGAGCGGTCGTTGCTATCAATCCGTTTGCTAGCGCTATTTTTGGCTCCGATAGCATCGGCAAAATCGATCTGCCTGCGCTGATTATCTCAGGCAGCGCAGATACCGTAGCCCCGGCTGTGCCGGAACAAATCGTGCCCTTTACGTGGCTGAGCCAAAGCAATGATGCTCAAGCGATCGCCCCGGATGGATCGCCAGTAGCCCCTGAAAATCGATACTTAATGATTATGGAAGGCGCAACTCATTTCTCTACCATCGGTGTTACCGGGGCCGAAACGTTTGGCTTGCCTGCTAATATCATTGGCCCCGTGCCTGAGGTGGCTCAGTTGTATACCCAGGTTATGAGTTTGGCCTTTTTAGAGGTCTATCTGGCGGGCGATCGCCGCTACCAGCCGATTTTAACCAGCGCTTTTACCAATCGATTAAGCCGCCCTGAAATGCCCATTAGCCTCATTAGCCGCCTCACACCCGATCAGCTCAGCGCTCAAATTCAGGCCGTAATCGCGGCTGAACCCTTGGAGAACGTTTCACAGAACGCTTTAGATCAGCTGTTGTTGAATAGGGACGTTGATTTAGCGCCGCCTTAGAACCCAATTAAAAAGCCGAATTAGCAAAGTCGCAAGTGAACAGAGATAATCAAGGTCGTCCCGAATTCACCCGTTGCTCATGATCGATGGCTTCATCAATTTAAACAAGCCGGTTACTTGGACTTCTCACGACTGTGTCGCCCGCATCCGCAGACTGCTCAACACCAAAAAAGTGGGTCATGGCGGTACCTTAGACCCGCTGGCGACTGGGGTTTTGCCAATCGCTGTAGGCCGTGCTACTCGCCTTATTCAATATCTGCCAGAGAGCAAAGCCTATCGGGCGGTCGTGCGCTTTGGCCTAACGACGACGACAGACGATCTCGAAGGTGAGGTGCTCACTGAGCAGTCTGCGGTTCATCTCCAGAGGTCAGATGTAGAAGCGCATCTGCCCAGTTTTGTCGGTGTTTTGAGTCAAGTGCCGCCCATGTACAGCGCAATTCAAGTCAACGGGAAGCGGCTGTATGATTTGGCTCGTCAAGGTAAAACCTTTGAGGTACCGACTAGATCTGTAAGCGTCAATCAGATCACTATTCGAGATTGGCAGGCGGGCTTACAGCCATCGGTAACGTTGGATATAGACTGCGGGTCAGGTACCTACATTCGCTCTTTGGCGCGTGATCTGGGAGTGGCTGTAGGCACAGGGGCGACTTTGAGCCAGCTCACGCGCACGCACAGCAACGGGTTTGATTTGTCTGAGAGTGTTACTTTAGAGACGCTAGAGCAGGTGATATCGGCAGAGCCGGTTGCTACTATCTCTACAGCAGCGCTCAACGCAACCTCGGCGGGAGTGGCTATGCAACATTTGCCCGCGATCGCCCTACCGCCCCCTTTGTCCCGGCGCTGGCAAATGGGGCAAAAGCTAGCCACCGCCGATATCAACTGCTCTGCCATTCCGCTTGCCATCCCGATTGAAAGTCCGCTGCGCGTGATGGATGCCGCCACCGGTAATTTTTTAGGTATTGGCGAAATTCGAGCGGTGCCACCCGTCGGCGCTACTCCGGGTGAGAAGTTGGATCTGCACAATATTTTGGTCGCAAAACGGGTGTTTCTTCCCCCTAGTCTATGAGGTCTGATTGCTAATTTGAATAGACTCGTAATGACCTGTATGACCTATTTATGAAGGCTTATCGCTGCCGCAGATTTTGCTACGCAAGTTTATATTTATTTAATAAGATGGCAGGGCAGTGCGATATGATTGCTTAATCTCTGCAATCGCGTTTGGAAATACAAAAAATGATAACGCTCAAAATCGTTGTTTATATCACCATCTCTTTCTTTGTTGGTTTATTCATTTTTGGCTTCTTAAGTGGAGATCCGGCCCGCAATCCCGGTGGCGGCGATATCGACTAGCAGGTACGCTTAAAAGCCCATCCTTGAGATTAAGTCAGAAAATTGCCAGAAGAAAATTGTCAGCCCGCTTTGTCGGGCTGTCTTTTTGTGTCGGGCTCTGGCCTATAGTAGGCTAATTTTGCGTTGGCTAATTTGTGTGGGCTAATAGTTGGCCAAAATTGTACCGAAATTGTGCCAAAGAACGTGTATAGGTTCTGTAGAAGAAGGGGTGGGAGATTCAGTCGCGGATGGTTCATTTTGACTTGCCCCCCCAGCCCTACATTGTTGAAACTGCTCCTTCAGCTGTTGTTGAATCGATTTATCAGCCGGGCTCCTCTCGATTTCTAGATGATTTGCTAACGGCCACAGCCACCCCAGACGGGAGCGTCGTGGCCGTTACCGAGGATGATTCGCTACCCAGCTTAGAACCTGCCGAGCCAAATCAAAATGGCGTTGAAGAACCGGCTAATCAACTAGAAACAAATCCCTCAGCGACAGATCCCTCAGCGGTAGATCTACCCACGATAGATCCGCCAGCAACAGAGCCATTGCCCACAGAGCCGTTGCCCACAGAGCCGTTGCTCACAGAGCCGTCAGCGGCTGAACTCGTGGCCCAGCTCGGGCTCACCGCTGACTACCAAGAGTACGACCCCGACACGCAAATCGTCACGGCGCGCGGCAATGTTGTGCTTCGACTGGGCGACGACGTCATTGAAGCCAATGAGCTGTGGGTGAACTTAATCAATCGCTATGCGCTCGCGACTGGCGATGTCCTGCTTACGCGGGGTGCTCAAATCGTGCGCGGCAGCCGAGCTGAATACAACTTTACGCAGCGTTCAGGGGTAATTCGCGATGCCGTAGGCACGCTTTACTTTCCCACCGCTGGTGACGATTTTAGCTCTCCTTTAGAGCGGCGGTTTTTGCCGGGAGGTGGAACGGCCACAGGGCGAGCTTATGATCCGCTGAGCCCAAATGCGCCTTTGCAGGTCACTAGCGATGGCAGTATTCAAATCACGACTAGCCCTGATGCACGCTTAACCGGTGGTAGAGACGGCAGCTTGCAGCAGTTGCGGTTTGAAACGGATGAGCTGCGCTTTGATGTGGAAGGCTGGCGGGCGGAGTCAGCCAGAATTACGAACGATCCGTTTTCGCCGCCGGAGCTAGAGCTGCGAGTAGATAATTTGCTCTTGCGCAATCTGTCGGTGACGCAAGATGAGCTGCTGTTTCAACGGCCTCGGCTGGTGTTTGACCAAGGGTTTGCGCTGCCGCTGTTGAGATCGCGCCTATTGCTGAATCGCGGCCAGGTGGATCCCGAAGAGCTGAGTCCGCTGCCGGTGCAGGTTGGGGTCGATGGTCGCGATCGCGGTGGTTTTTTCATTGGCCGAAAAATCCCGATCATCAAAAATGGCCGAACTCAGTTTTCGATCACGCCGCAATATTCTGTGGCCAGCGCCCTTAGCGGCCAAAATGGATCGGTGTTTGACTTGAACAATTTTGGGGCGATGGCTGATTTGTCTAGTCAGCTTACCCCTCGTCTTACGCTCAGAGGCCGGGCTGAACTAACCGGTTTGGGTGTATCGAATCTGACTGAAAATCTGCGGGCTAATCTTAGAGCAGAGCAGCTAATCGGCAATCACACCTTAGCGGTAGACTACAGCTACCGCGATCGCCTCTTCAATGGCTCTTTGGGCTTTCAAGACGTGCAGTACAGCTTCGGAGCCGTGCTGCTATCACCCACCATTAACCTCAACCCTAATCTTCAGCTCACCTATCAGGCTAGCGCTCAGCTGATCAATGCGGCGAGCGATCGCGCCGACTTGCTCGCTGCTAGCGGCTCCAATACGGGCCGTATCACCCTCGGTCGCTATCAAGCCAGCGCGACTTTGCGGCAAAATATCAACCTTTGGACAGGAGATCCTAAACCGGCAACTCAAGCTGAAGGACTGAGGTTTACACCTGCCCCCGTTGTGCCCTATCTCAACCTCTCTAGCGGGCTACGGCTCACCACCACCGCTTACTCCAGCGGCGATCAGCAAAATAGTGCGATCGCCGACATTGGCATCTCCGGCCAAATCGGCCACTTTGCCCGCAACTTCGGCGACTACACCAGCTTTAATCTCAGCTATTCCCAATCTTTATTAGGCGTCGCCGATTCTCCCTTTTTATTCGACCGTGAAGTAGATCGCAGCATTCTCTACTACGGCATCAATCAGCAGATCTATGGCCCTTTTCTGCTGGGCTTTCAATCCGCCTACAGCTTCAGCCAAAACCGTCAGATCAGCAGCATTTTTACCTTAGAATACAGTCGTCGCACCTACGGCATCCTGCTCCGCTACGACACTACTCAAAGCGCCGCCGCCATCGGCTTTCGGCTCAGTAACTTTAGCTGGCTAGGTGACACCGATCCGTTCGATACCCCGCGTGTGCGTCAGGTACGAGGCGGCGTGCTGGAGCAGATAAATTAGGTTACTCTTAAAGGTAAAAAAAGCAAGTTAAAAAAAGTTGAGTATCAGAAAAAGCTGACGACGTTGCATATCAGATAGCAGCAGGCTAAATTTTGCCTTAACAGGGGCACTCGGAATCCTAAGGAGACAGCGACCTATGGCTTCGGCCACATTCTCTACATCACTCGAAGCGCAACAGGCAGCAGCTTTACTCGAAAACTATCATTTTGAGTTAGGCCATCACGATGCTCGTCAGTGGGTGTCGCTGTGGCTAGAATTCTACGGCCCCAATTGGATTCGCGAAGCGGTTATAGAGGCCCTGTATCAAGGCCGCTATAAGTCGGTGTCGGTGCGGCAAATATTAGAGCTATGGCAGCGTCGCGATCAGCCTATTCGTCACGCTAGCCATGAGTTTGAAGCAGCCGTCTGTCGAGAATTTGAAAATGCCAAAACCACGCCTAGTGACGTGACCACGCCAACCCCTGTGCAGCGGCGACGCTCAACGGCCTTACGCTCAATCAAAAAGACTCGGCACTTGCCCATAAATGAAGTCTCATTCAACTTGTCGGCACTACCCCCGATGCCCATAGAATTATCCGCAGAATTGGCCAAAGAACCTTCTGCAAACGGCGGCCAATCTGCGAAGAAGAACGAGGCTTTACCTGCGCCTGCTGCTGACAGCCCTGAACTTGATCCTATAAGCTCGATCAATCGCCCCTTCGCCCTCGATAACAAAGCTTGGCGTCAGTTTCCTACCTATGCGCCAGTTTATTCTGCGCCGAGTGCTAGCGAAGTCATCAATGCTCAAAAGCAGCTTAACGACAATGGCCAGGGATCCGAGCAAGCGATCCAGCCCTTCAAGCCAGCGCTGCCCTTTTCTCCTCAAACTCTACGGTTGGCCAAGCAAAAAACGCTTGCATAATTTCTGGCGTAGCATCCTGCTCTATGTGCTACTCAGCGTGCTAGTCAGCTTTAGGGGGCTTTACGCCTAGTCGAATCTCCGAGCAAAAGGAGGCAATCCGCAGACCGTTTGCGAGTTCGCTCATGCTGGTGCGCATTCGTAAATTTTCATTGATAAACCACAGCCGCTCTTCAGAACGGGCCTCCGAGGTTTTGCCGGTAATGGTCAAAACTTCGTCAGCTAGGGTGTAAGTGGTAATGTAAGCAGGCGTTTGAGGCGTCTGGCGCAGCAACATGCCGCTGCCCTCGGTCGATGTGAGCGGCACTAGCAGCGTGGTGAGTACCGTCGGCTTGGAATCGCCTTCGAGAGTGCTGCTTTGCTGAATTTTGAGACCGCAAACGGGTTTCGCCGATCCTACTTGATCCGGTAGATCCGCTGTTTGATAAAGCTGCTGAACTTCGTCGGCATCGGCTGCTAAAAACGCGATTTCTAAATCTGACTTGCCTGCTTTAGATTGTTGGGTAGAGAGGGCATGGGTTGTTCTTTGGGAAAACCAGCGTCCGGCCATTTTTTCAAAAAAGTTCACAATTTCCATAACGTTTTTTTCGGGGGGTGCAAACAAGTCTACAGTTCTTTACTTCCGTTAATTTTACGGGTAAGCGGCACCGACTTGAGACGGATAAAACCGCTGCCAAAAGCGCCTATCCCTTACCAACAGCCTTGTGATCGATAGTACGCCGCTCAGCGAATGATAAGCTTACAAAGGAAAATAAAACAGACATTAAGAGCGTTCTCTCATGACCGGATCTAACTCCACCCCGCTGCTGTTGCGCGCTGCCCAAGGCCAAACTGTCGAGCGCCCGCCGGTCTGGATGATGCGCCAAGCGGGCCGGTACATGAAAGCTTACCGAGATCTCAGAGATAAGTATCCTTCGTTTCGCGATCGCTCCGAAATCCCCGAAGTCGCTATCGAAGTGTCCTTGCAGCCCTGGAAAGCCTTTCAGCCCGACGGCGTGATTCTCTTTTCAGATATTGTCACCCCGCTTCCGGGCATGGGCGTCGCTATGGATGTGGCTGAAGGCAAAGGCCCGATTATTCACTCCCCGGTGCGCTCTCAGGGTCAAATTGACGCGCTCACTACGCTCAACCCCGATGAGTCGATGCCCTACATCCGCGAAATTCTCGGTGCGCTGCGCCAAGAAGTGGGCAATCATTCTACGGTGCTAGGCTTTGTCGGTGCGCCTTGGACGCTGGCTGCTTACATCGTCGAAGGCAAAGGCTCTAAAACCTATTCGATTATCAAAAATATGGCCTTTTCGCAGCCCGAAATGCTGCACGGTCTGCTGAGTAAAATCGCCGACAATATCGCCATTTACGTACGCCATCAAATCGACTGCGGCGCGCAGGTGGTGCAGCTTTTTGATTCTTGGGCCGGTCAGCTCAGCCCCCAAGACTATCGGACATTTGCCTTACCTTATCAGCAGCAAATTGTGCGCCAAGTTAAAGCAACTCACCCCGATACGCCTCTAATTTTGCTGGTGAGCGGCAGCGCTGGTGTGCTGGAGATGATGGGTGAATCGGGCGTTGATATTATCAGCGTCGATTGGTCAGTCGATATGGCCGACGCGCGGCGGCGGCTAGGGCAAAGCATGATGGTGCAGGGCAATATGGACCCTGGTGTGCTGTTTGGCTCTAAGGCAGTGATTCGCGATCGCATCATCGACACCGTGAAAAAAGCAGGCAGCAAAGGCCACATTCTTAACCTTGGCCACGGCATTCTACCGGGCACCCCCGAAGAAAATGGCGCTTACTTCTTTGAAGTGGGCAAACAGGTGAATGAATTTATCGGTGCTACAGTTTAGGCAGGCCGTTGGTCTGGGTATCGGGTAAGGCAAAAAAAATATGCGCATCTTCATCACTGGGGCAAGTGGCTGTATCGGCCATTACCTCATAGAAACCTTGATTCAAAACACCGATCACGAGCTGTTTTTGATGATGCGCAACCCAGATAAGCTCAAGTTGCCAACCGATCAGCGATCTGGCATTCATCTGCTTAAAGGTGACATGCGCGATGTGGCTCAGTTTGCAGATTTGCTGAAAACGATGGATACGGCTATTTTGGTAGCCACGTCTTGGGGCGATCCGCAAGAAAGCTACGAAATCAATGTCGAGAAAACGCTAGAAATTATGACGCTGCTCGACCCAGAGCGCTGTCAGGAGTTGATTTATTTTTCGACAGCCAGCATTCTAGACAGAGATAATACGCCGCTCAAAGCTGCGGGCGAAATCGGCACTGACTATGTGCGCACCAAGTATATTTGCCACGAAAAGATGCGCGAATTGGCCATTTTTCCGCGCATTACCACCGTGTTTCCCACCTTAGTTTTTGGCGGCAGTGACACCAAACCCTACTCTCACATTTCCGGCGGACTCAGCGAAGTAGCCAAATATATAGACATCATTCGCTTTCTCTCAGCCGACGGCAGCTTTCACTACATCCACGCTCAAGACATTGCCGAAGTCGTGCGGCATTTAGTCGATCATCCTCCTGGCCCGAACGAGGCTAGAGAAATTGTGATCGGCAATCCGGCCAAAACGGCGGATGAAGTCGTGAGCGAAATCAGCACCTACTTAGGTAAAAAGCAGTACTTTCAGGTTCCGCTCTCCGTGGGTCTGGCTAAAGCGATTATTAAAATATTCAATATCAAAATGGCTGACTGGGATAGGTTTTGTATGGACTATCGCCATTTCACCTATCAAAATGCGGTGACGCCTTCTAGCTTTGGCTTAACTGACAGCTATCCCACCGTGCCCGATGTGTTTCGATCGGCGGGGGTTGTGCCTGAGCGCTAGCTAATATAGTACATTTGTCTGATAAGGTCTAGTTATAGTTATATAGATCTATCGTCTACCACTGAGCGGATCATCATGGCGATTATCTCTTCCAAGCAATCTGCCGCCGATGAGGGTGCTGATAAGCCCGTTCAGGAGGCTGCTCACAAAAAAGCTTCTCCGTCTAAAAAATCAGAGCTTTCTGCCAAAAAAACGGATCTGCTTCAGGGCGAGGCCAAGCCTGCTGAGCTATCGCGCCATGAAGAAGGGCTCAGACCCTCGGCTATCAGTGACTATATTGGCCAAAAGGCGCTTAAAGAAGTGCTGCTGATTGCGATTCAAGCGGCCAAATCTCGCCAGGAACCCCTGGATCATCTGCTGCTCTATGGCCCGCCAGGACTGGGTAAAACGACGATGGCGCTGATTTTGGCGCAGGAAATGGAGGTAGATTGCAAAATTACTACTGCCCCTGCGCTAGAGCGGCCTCGTGACATTGCCGGACTGCTGGTAAACCTAAAAGCGGGCGATGTGCTGTTTATTGATGAAATTCATCGGCTCTCGCGAGTGACCGAAGAAATTTTGTATCCGGCCATGGAAGATGCCCGCCTAGATATCACTATCGGTAAAGGCCAAAGTGCTCGTACACGCAGCATTCCATTGCAGCCTTTTACGTTAGTGGGGGCAACGACGCGAGTTGGCGCTTTGGCCTCGCCTTTGCGCGATCGCTTTGGCCTAGTCCAGCGCCTGCGCTTCTACGAAATCGACGAACTCACTCAAATTGTGCTGCGCACTGCCGATGTGCTCAAAACCGAAGTCGCTATCGATGGAGCCGAAGAAATTGCTCGCCGTGCCAGAGGCACCCCCCGGATTGCGAACCGGCTGCTGAAGCGTGTGCGCGACTACGTACAGGTGAAGCAGCTTGGGGTGATTGATCGAGCTATAGCTGCTGAAGCGTTGACTCTTTTCAGCGTTGATCCTTGTGGCCTGGACTGGACAGATCGCCGCCTGCTGACGCTGATGATTGAAAACTTCAATGGCGGGCCGGTCGGCCTGGATACGATGGCTGCTTCTACTGGCGAAGATCCGCAAACTATTGAGGAAGTGTACGAGCCGTATTTGCTGCAAATTGGCTACTTACAGCGCACCCCCAGAGGTCGAATTGTCACGCCAGCGGCCTGTCGCCATTTGGGTTACGAAGCTATTCACAGTCGGTTTGCGCTGCCCGATGCGCCCTTATTCAATCTGATGAGTCCCGTAGAAGAACATTAGCCGCGCTTTCTATCGGGATTTGCCTTTACGCTGTAAGAGCGATTGTTAGATTCTTTAAAGTGCAGAGGCAGGAACGATGCAGGCGTGGGTGAAATGGACAATCTCAGTGGTCGTGGTGATTGTGCTGGGGCTGACCAGTTGTGTGGCAGATGGTTTTGCGGCAGGCAGTTTTACCTTAGAGCCTGCTGCTACCCCTCCAGCTATGAGCCAAGCCTCGGTCAATACCATTGCTCAACTGCGCAAAACGGCGTTTGAAGCGACTCGCGCGGGCCAGTTTGATCTCGCTGAAATTCAGTGGTCGGCGCTGATTGATCAGCTGCCGACCGAAGCGGCGGTGTGGAGTAACCGGGGCAATGTGCGGGTGCGCCAAAACAATTTGACCGGCGCTATAGCTGACTATACTCAAGCTATAGCGCTAGCCCCTCGTGAGGTTGATCCTTACCTCAATCGCGGCGCAGTGCTAGAGGCGATGGGCGAATGGCAGCAGGCGATGGATGACTACAACCAAGTGCTGAGACTGAATCCAGACGATCCTGCTGCCTATAATAATCGCGGTAATGCTGAAGCGGGCATGGGTGAGTGGGAGCTAGCTATAGCCGACTATCAAGCTGCGATCAACCTTCAGCCCAGCTTTTCATTGGCTTACGGCAACTACGCGCTTGCCCTGTACCAAGTTGGTGATACGCCAAAAGCCATTCAGATCATGAAAAGCCTAGTCCGCAAATATCCGAGCTTTGCCGACATGCGTGCCGCTCTGACCGCAGCGCTATGGCAAGAAGGTCAAGGGGGCGAAGCCGAAAGCAACTGGGTAGCGGTCGTGGGTCTAGATAGCCGCTATAAAGATCTCAGTTGGGTCAAAAATGTCCGTCGCTGGCCGCCAGCTATGGTCAGCGCTCTAGAACATTTTTTAACATTATAAAGTTCCTTAAAAAATTAGCCGAAAGTAGTCTCAAGCAGATGAAAGGCTTTAATAGCGACCGTCACAGATTCTGTCACAGTCGCTGCCCTCCTGCATTACAGCTGAAGGCAACATCAGATGCAGCGATTACCTAGCGACTAATTATACAATTCCAAGCGAACTGAGTTATGTCTTGCGATAGGCGTAAAGAGGTGTGCTTTTACATTAGATTTTTGCTTATCTTTAGGGGCAGCCGAAACTTTAACGATTCAAAAATCTATTGTATTAGGTATGGCAATCACTCGATAGAAGAGAGCTAAGTAAGTGATAAATTATACCTTCTTAAAGTTTTTGTTTTGATAGGGTATTTCTACTAATAGGTGTCAGGGTATACACGGATTTGAGCAAATACGGATCACGCTAACATAATTCAACAGTGGGGATATCTACTTAATTCGGGTTTTGAGCAAGCGTTTGCTACTCACTTGTGGTGTGTGAGGTGTCTATATTTATTTATCTGTTCATTTCACAGCATCTCTAGCTCGTCTGAGCAGAGAGTACGCCATGTCTAATTCAAAAATACTGCCAAGTTCTGATGGTTATGGCTCTCCTTACAGCTTAGCTAGGGCAGCTGCCAAAAGGACTGTAGAGCCTCCTCCTATAATGCTTATAAAGCCATCTAGGCACCCGGAGCCAGCAATGCCGGTAGAGGCAATGACGCATACGAAGAAACATACAGATCGTCGAGATCAAATAAGTCAGATGGCGGATGAGGTTACGCTATTAACACCTTTAACAACTGTGGCTTTAACAACCGTGCCTTTAACAACTGTACCTTTAGCAAAAAGCTTTGGCGATGGCCATTTCTATGACAACTGCCTTTCGGGCAGTGACTTGGCTAGCCGTCGTCAAACCCATAACTCAACCATCGACTTTCATTCGACCCGTCTCGAACCGCCTAATTACTGTTCTTTGAGCGAACCTTTGCAGCTTCAGCAGCTCCAACTTCAGCAGTTTCAGCAATATGTCCAACAGCAAGAACGGTTGCGCAAAGTAGAGCGATCGCTGCGTCAATCACTTCACCTTTCCACCATTTTTAGAACAGCTGTCATTGAATCAGCGGCTTTGTTCCAGGCAAGGCAAGTTAGCTTATTTCGCTGTGTACCCAACTCTGACGGCCTCCTAGACGGCGCAGAAAAGGGTGCCGCTAACTGGGAGCAAGTTGCTCAGTACTGCCAAAATCAAACATTGGCTTGGCAGCAAGCTTTTTCAATCACGCAGACAGAGTTTCCAGATCTGATGCGGCAGTTGCACCAAGGGAAGGCGCTGCAAATTTTTCCGGGGCCATCATCGCCGATTACTTCTGAAAGGGACGAGAGCGCAGATTCGCTCTCAAGCAGCAACACCTTCAGTAAGCGGGTTTCTCAAAGTTTGGCCACCGAAACCAGGCAGTGGCTCGCCTATTGGCCAGGAAGCTGGCTGCTGCTGCCAATTAAGGATGGGGGCCTAATAAATCAACTAGGTGGCCAGTCAAGTAGCCAGTCCGAAGCGTGGGGTAACCCGCCAATGGGTCCTTGGGGGGTAATGGCGTTAGCGCTACCTGTCAATGAAACCTGGACTGAAGAGGCCATTGCTCAGGCTCAAAGCATCGGGGCAGAATTGGCGATCGCTATCCGCCAAGCCCAGCAATACCAAGCTCTAGAAGTGGCTAACCAAGGGCTACAAAAGCTGGCCCTTTCAGACGGCCTCACCACCCTGGCGAATCGGCGCTGTTTTGATGAGCATCTCGCCCGTGAGTGGCAGCGTTCGGCCAGAGATCAGCAGCCGCTATCGATGATTTTGTGCGATTTGGATCACTTTAAGCGCTACAACGATACTTTTGGTCATCCGGCGGGCGATCGCTGCCTCATCCGCATTGCCAAAGCCCTACTCAAAGGCCCCCAGCGCCCCGCTGATTTGGTTGCCCGCTATGGCGGTGAAGAATTTGCCATCATTTTGCCCAACACCGACACGCACGGCGCTTGGCGAATTGCCCAAAAAATCCACGACAGCGTTCGCGATCTTAAAATTGCTCATGCCCCCGATGCCGATGAAGACTATGTGACAGTGACGATGGGCGTTTCTACCGTGATTCCGGGTCATGACACCACGGCTCAAATGCTAATTCAAGCTTCTGACTTAGCGCTGTATCATGCCAAGCAGCAAGGGCGCAACCGCACCTATGTTCACGCCTATTACAACACGGTAGAGACGAAAAATGCGGCTGAACCCAGCCTTGAATCCTCCCCCGCGATGACCCCGGCTGAAGACGGCTCACAGGCTCATGATTCACTCTGAAGCCTTGACTGACAACCGCATTCTGCAATCACTGCCAGATGATATTCATGCGGCAGTCTTAATCTATGCAAGTAAGTTAGAACCGACATTCCGCACTTCCAATTGGCACATTGGGTATTTAAACGAAGCAATAAGAATCACAGCCATTTTTTCTAGCAT
>JBGTIK010000375.1:0-8621 GCA_041745715.1 Phormidesmis sp. | reverse complement strand
CCACCCAGCCATTTCCTGCCAACCTTTGGGAGACTTTAGAAGGCTGGTCAGGCTCCGTCTATCTGCCTTGGGAGCGCTGGCTAATGTCTAGCCCTCGCTGCCGTGCCATCTTCGTGCGAGACGCCCTTACCGCCCAGCGGCTTCAGCACTTGGGCCTTTGCGCCCACTATCTCGGCAACCCCATGATGGACAACCTCGCACCGAGCGGCCAACTTAGAGCCCCCTTAAGTCACATCACCCGCAACCTCTGCCCGCCAATCGAACCATTCCCCACCGCCTCTCAATCCACCGCCCCTCAATCCACCTTCTCCGGCCCCACCAAATCCAGCCCTGATCGCGCCAAAGCGACTGCTCTATACGTCACCCCAAAGCAGCAATCTATCTCGCCCCTAACCATTGCCCTCATCCCCGGATCGCGCCCCACCGAAGCCTACGAAAACTGGGCCAACATCCTCGCCGCCGCCCCTGGATTAATTAAAACCTTCGGCTACCGCCCTTTAATCCTACTCGCCGCGATCGCCCCTAGCCTCTCCCTCGAAACCCTCCAAACCTCTCTCATCCCTGACTGGCAAACCCTCCCTCCCTCTACAACCAACGCCTACCCCACCTACACCTATCAAAATCTCACCCTTCTTCTAATTAACGACGCCTACAGCGACTGCTTACATCACGCCGATCTGGCGATCGCCACCGCAGGCACTGCCATCGAACAATTCATCGGCCTCGGCAAACCCGCCATCACCCTCCCCGGCAACGGCCCCCAATTCACCCCCACCTTTGCCACCATCCAAGCCAAAATGCTCGGCCCCTCCATCCAAATCGTCACCAACCCCACCCAAATCGGCAACGCTATAGCCAAACTCATCCACGACCCCGACCGCCTTCAGCTCATCCATCAAAACGGCAAACAGCGCATGGGCGAACCCGGCGCAGGCCAACGCATCGCCACCCAACTCCTAAAAACCCTAACCTCCCAAAACCCAAATCCCTCAAACTCCTAACTCCGCCCACCGAGAACACACCCTTTCGGGGGGTGTGGGGGAGCCTGGGCCCCCACGTCATGGAGGGGCGCGGGGAGGAAATCCCCGAATCTTGACGCCTTGCCTCTTAACTCTTCCTTTTTACCTCTCACATCAACCCCAATGAATCCTCAAACCCTCCTCCCCCTAACAACCCTCGCCCAACAAACCCAACAAGCCGCCCGCCAACTCGCCCAACTCACCAACTCCACCAAAAACACCCTGATCGAATCCGTCGCCCAATCGCTCGAACAATCCGCCGACGCGATCGCCCTCGCCAACCAAAAAGATCTTACCGCCGCCCAAACCAACCACCTCGCCAAACCCCTTTACAACCGCCTAACCCTCAACCCCACCAAACTCAAAGCCGCCATCCAAGGCATCCGCAGCGTCGCCAACCTCCCCGACCCCACCGGCGCTATCACCCTCCATCGAGAACTCGACACCGGCCTTATTCTCAAACGCATCGGCGTCCCCTTAGGCGTTCTCGGCATCATCTTCGAATCCCGTCCCGATGCCGTTATGCAAATCTCCACCCTCGCCCTCAAATCCGGTAACGGCGTCATCCTCAAAGGTGGCCGCGAAGCCATCCACTCCTGCACCGCCCTCGTCAGAGCCATCCGCCAAGGCATCAGCAACGCCGGACAAAATCCCAACATTGTTCAACTCCTCACCACCCGTGAAGAAACCAACGCCCTCCTAGGTCTCGATCAATATATTGATTTGATCATCCCTCGCGGCTCCAACCAGCTCGTCCAATACGTCCAGGCCAACACCCGCATTCCCGTTCTCGGCCACGCCGACGGCATCTGCCACCTCTACATCGACAAATCTGTTGATCTCGACCAAGCGCTCTCCATCGCGATCGATGCCAAAGTCGGCTACCCCTCCGCCTGCAACGCCATCGAAACTCTCTTAGTTCATCAAGGCATTGCCTCAAAAGCTTTGCCATTACTCGCAGCAGCTCTCCAATTACAAGGCGTAGCGCTACGCGGCGACGAACAAACTCGGCAGATTTTGCCCGATCTCACCCCTGCTACTGAAGACGACTGGGCAACCGAATACAGCGATTTAGTTCTCTCTATTCGAGTGGTAGATTCTCTCAACGCAGCCATAGACCACATCAATACCTACGGATCGCGGCATACAGAAGCGATCGCCACCACCGACCTCACCGCCGCTACCACCTTCATGGCCGAAGTCGATGCCGCAGGCGTCTACCACAACTGCTCCACCCGTTTCGCCGACGGCTTCCGCTACGGCTTCGGCGCAGAAGTCGGCATCAGCACCCAAAAAATGCCCCCTCGTGGCCCAGTCGGCCTAGAAGGGCTCGTCACCTACAAATATCAGCTCATCGGCAACGGTCACATTGTCGCTACCTACAGCGGCGATGCCGCCAAATCCTTTACCCACAGAGATCTCTAACCGCATGGACAGCATTCATATTAACGGTATTAAAGCCTTTGGCTATCTCGGCGTTCTCCCTGAAGAAAACGTTTTAGGCCAATGGTTTATCGTCGATCTTAAAATCTCAATCGATCTTTCTGCTGCCGGTAAAAGCGACGCCCTAGAAGACACCCACAGCTATGTCGAAGTTGTTCAAGAAACGACAAGACTCATTCAAACTGAAAAGTTCAAGCTGATTGAAAGCTTGGCAGAAGCTGTTGCAACTCATGCTTTGAAGAGCGATCGCCGCATTCAACAAATCACTGTCAAAGTCACTAAGCCCACCCCTCCCATTCCTGACTTTGCTGGAACTGTTGCCGTTGAGATTAATCGTACCCAGTAATATTCTTTTCTCTCATTATTTTTCAGCCCCTTTTATCTCTTAATTGCCTATTTCTTAATTGCCTATTTCTTAATTGCCAGCAACAGCCCATCTCCAATCGGGACTAAGCTCATAGTAACGCGCTCATCGTCGCGCACTTTTTCATTGAGGGCGCGAATGTGCTGGGTGCGATTGTCTTGCACATCAGGATCTGCGACTCGGCCATACCAGAGCGTATTGTCTATGGCGATGAGGCCGCCGGGACGGATGAGCTGGAGTGATTTTTCGTAATAGCTATTGTAATTGCTTTTATCGGCGTCGATGAAGGCAAAGTCAAAGGTACCGCTTTCACCCTCGGCAATCAGGCCATCTAGCGTCTCTAGCGCAGGCGCAAGGCGCAGATCGATCTTGTGGGTGAGGTTGGCTTTTTGCCAGTAGGTGCGCGCGATGCTTGTAAACTCCTCGCTGACGTCACAGGCCACGATGCGGCCATCATCAGGCAGTGCGATCGCAATCGCCAACGCACTATAGCCCGTAAATACCCCAATTTCCAACGTTTTCTTCGCGCCCATCAGCTGCACAATCAGCGCCATAAACTGTCCCTGCTCAGGTGAAATCTGCATCCGAGCTTGAGGATGTTCGGCAGTTTCCTGGCGCAATTCAGCTAGTATTGCTGATTCTCGTAGAGTCGCAGACAGCAAATAGCGATAGAGCCGATCATCTAGACCGATGGTTTGATTCGACATTTTGCACAGATTAGATTTTGCACAGATGAGGTTGAGGGCTTACGCCGCACACATCACCCGGCGCATTGTCTTCATGTTACCGGGTAAGTCGTAGCGAATAGCTTGCTCAATCAAAAAGCTAGGCACCGGAATCAGCGGCGTTGCCTTGACGGAATAGGTAATTAGAGTGCCTGTACCGCAGTCTTCTAGGGTGAGGTCGGCAGCAAAGTCAGAAAAGGTGCCACGCTCAAAGCGAAACTGGATCTTTTGATGCAGCGTTTCAATCACTTGGAGATAAATTTCGACCTGAGCCGAAAACATTAAAAAGGCTTTGCGGGCAACTTGATACAGATGGCGCGTCATCGGGTGCGCTTTCGACTGCCGTTTAACCTCTAGCACCTGGCTTTGCACCTCTAGCACTTGGCTTTGCACAATGTCAGGAAAGTACTGTACCCATTTGCCGTAATCGGTGAGCTTTTGCCAAGTTTGCGATCGCCCCATCGGCACATACATCATCGCGGTCACAGCCGCCCCGGTCTCTGTCATTTTTGTGGTGAGTAAAACCTCCCCTTGCAAAAGAGACTTTTCTCGCTGCGAAGTAATTGTAGAGCCCGCAAATGAGCCGGGAGCAATCAAACTTGAAGAAGCGACCATAAACAAAAGTTGGTAAAAATATCGAAACTGATAACCAAAGCCGTTGAATGAAACTACCGTCTGGATGAAATTACCGTCTGGAACTATTTAGATGAGCTTAGATGAGCGTTAGATAGACCTTTCAAACAGGCGTTGAAATGAAATACTTAGATAAAACTACTGGCTGAAACTGCTGCCATTATTGCTTGATTTTACGGAGGCCGGGTAAAGGTTAGGACAGTTAATCGACCGTTGAACGTAAAATTTTCGTGAAATCAACCGTCTTTCTTCCAAATAGAAAACTCCTAATTTTCAGATTGTCGCTTTAGCGGACATAGTTTTAGAACGACTTGAAATGCCTTGCGAACATTTTGAGCGTGCCCTTATTTACATCTGTGACGTTGCATAATTTGACAGTGTTCCTACGGAAATTAGCAGAATTTCTTGCTGATCTTTTTCTAATCTTCATAGTGTCAAAATAGTTTCAAAGCGATCCCCCTTCAAAGCAGAAATCTAGCTTCAAACTATCATTCAAATTATCAATCGATATTCGCAAAAAGCGTATTCAATGCCACCAAACATGTATCAATATTGAAAGATCTGCAATTTGGCTAATACTGTATGAGCGGTCTGTAATTTTGTATTCTATCTATTGACTGGTCATTGCTATGGGTAATCGATTTCGACTGAAGCCTGGATCTCAACTCCTGCTATTTCTGATTTGTTTCACGTTAGGCGTATGGGTGCTGCGCGGGCTGACGCTGCTGTCCTTTTTACCGGGTATTGTTCTGTATCTGCTGATATTGGCTTGCTTGGCAGTCTTTGTCGTCAATAGCGTTCGCTCTATGCGCTAAAGTTTAGGGGCTAAAGTCTAGGGGCTAAAGTCTAGGGGCTAGAGACTAGCGCTAGATCGTATTCCTAAGCATCAGCGACTACTCGCATTGTTCACCGATGTGATGATACGTCTGTTTTGTTGCCCTATTCTTGCCGATCTACCATTACTTTGCCCACGCTCAGGTTAAGCAAATCCCCGATGAGCATCACCAAAGCCGTAATCCACAGCCACAGCAACAAAACAATGACCGTAGCCACTGCGCTATAAACAAAATTGCCAAAACGACTCACATATAGCCGAAATAAGCCAGAAATCACCGCCCAAGACAGCGCTGCCAAAACCGCTCCTGGCATCAGCGGCTTACCGGGTTGCCAGCGGCTAGGGCCAAACCGATAAACAAAAGCAAACGCCGTTGACATCACACTCAAGGCCAAAGGCCAGCGAAATAAGCTCCAAATTTTAGTAACCCAGTGGCTAATATCACCGCTACTGCGCACTATTAGCTCTTGCACAATCAGGTCACTGACAAATATCAGGCTAGAAGCGGTAATCAGCAGCGCAATCGTGCCTAAGGTAAGCGCGATAGAAACTAGCCGCGCCTTCCAAAAAGGTCGCCGCCGCCGAGGCGGAATTTGGTGCATTTGATCCAGTGCTCGCATGGCTGCGCTCATTCCCCCGGATGAGGCCCATAGGGCGAGGCCAAAACTGGCCGAAAACAGCCCTCGACTTTGACTTTCAAGCACGACGCTCTCAAAGCCGTAGATGAGTTCGGGCACCCCGTCGGGTGCAACTTCGCCCAAGCTGGTGACTAAGTTTACAAACGTAGAGGTTAGCGGTCTGAAAAGGCTGATCGCAGTTAAGAAGGCCAATATAGCGGGAAATAGACCCAGCATCGCGTTATAAGCCATTTCTGACGCGAGGCTAGGCAGGCGCTGGCGAAAAGTATCGCGCACTACCATACGCACGGTTTCGAGGTTGATATAGCTCAAAAATTTGACAAACTCAATCGGTGATAGAGTGTGCCAAATTCTTTGTAGCGGCCGCTGCTGCCGGTAAGTAGCGTATATTTTTTTTGAAAGCGTGCGAGGGCGTTCGGACAAGAGAGCTACTGGTAAATTATGGAGGGCCTCACTACCTATATAGCCTACTCCGTAGTTGAATTGGTGATCTACAGCGCAGACTTGAAAGCTTCAAACCGAAAGCTTCAAACCTGAAAGTACTGTAATTGCCTTTGGCCTAAGTGAAGTCGGCGATCGCCTGCTGATCTTCTGGCGAAAAGTCGCTAGGCAATACTGGGTTGAACATCAAATAGTTCATGAATCCGTAATAGGGCGGCAATACCTACCTATTTGAGCCGTGAACACCGAATGGGGAATTGAGCGGACTTTTTTACAATGTGGTCATACGAATAAAACATACTCATGATTTGCCGATGATGGTAAGCCACAGGGAGGGAACTGATGCTGACAAACGATCCCAATAAATTTACTGAAAAAGCTTGGAGCGGGATCGCCCGCACCCCCGAAATTGTCAAGCAAGCGAGCCAACAGCAGCTAGAACCTGAGCATTTGATGCAGGCGCTGTTAGAGCAAGAAGGGCTAGCCGTGAGCATTTTTCAAAAGGTGGGCGCACCGACGAGCGATGTGCGCGATCGTACGAATGCCTTCATCAACAAACAGCCCAAAGTCAGCGGTACTAGCGAGTCAGTTTATTTGGGCAACGCCCTCAGCACGCTGTTAGATAGAGCCGACCAATATCGCCAAAGCTTCGATGACGACTATATTTCAATTGAGCACCTAGTACTCGGCTACGTCAAAGACCCGCGCTTTGGCCAAGACTTATTAAAATCATTCAACATTACCGAAAAAGACTTAAAACAAGCTATTGAGAACATTAGAGGCAGCCAAAAAGTGAGCGATCAAAACCCCGAAGGCAAGTACGAAGCACTCGAAAAATATGGCCGTGACCTGACCGCCTATGCCCGTGAAGGCAAGCTCGATCCGGTGATTGGCCGAGACGACGAAATTCGCCGGACAATTCAGATTTTGTCGCGGCGCACGAAGAATAATCCAGTGCTAATTGGTGAACCAGGGGTGGGTAAAACCGCGATCGCCGAAGGACTCGCCCAGCGAATTGTGCGCGGCGACGTGCCGCAATCGCTGCAAGATCGCACCCTAATTTCTTTAGACATGGGCTCACTAATCGCCGGAGCCAAATACCGGGGCGAGTTTGAAGAGCGTCTCAAAGCCGTGCTCAAAGAAGTCACCGAATCGAGCGGTCAAATTGTCCTCTTTATTGATGAAATTCACACCGTCGTCGGTGCGGGTGCGACCCAGGGCGCAATGGATGCAGGCAACCTGCTCAAGCCCATGCTGGCCAGAGGCGAACTGCGCTGCATTGGCGCAACCACGCTGGATGAATACCGCCAGCACATTGAAAAAGATGCCGCCCTAGAGCGCCGGTTTCAGCAGGTGTATGTCGATCAACCCTCTGTTACTGATACCGTTTCGATTTTGCGCGGCCTCAAAGAACGCTACGAAGTGCACCACGGCGTAAAAATTGCCGATAGTGCCCTAGTTGCTGCGGCTACCTTGTCTACTCGCTATATCAGCGATCGCTTCCTCCCCGACAAAGCCATTGACCTGATGGATGAAGCCGCCGCTAAGCTGAAAATGGAAATTACCTCCAAGCCCGAAGAACTTGACGAAATAGATCGCAAGATTTTGCAGCTAGAGATGGAGCGATTATCTTTGCAAAAAGAGACAGATACAGCCTCTGTAGATCGGCTAGAAAAGCTAGAGAGAGAGCTAGCCGATCTCAAAGAAGAACAGGGTGAACTCAGCGCTCAATGGCAATCTGAAAAAGAGACGATTGGCAACATTCAATCCATTAAAGAAAAAGTTGAACGGCTGAACGTCGAACTTCAGCAAGCTAGGGACTCATATGATTTAGAAAAGGCATCTGAGCTTGAGTTCAGCAAGCTTCCAGAATTACAGCGTAGTCTCGTTGAAGCTGAAAAAAACTTAAGTGAAACCCAAGTCACAGGTAAAACTCTGCTTCGCGAAGAGGTCACCGAGGCTGACATTGCTGAGATTATTTCTAAGTGGACGGGCATTCCGCTGAGCAAGCTGGTCGCTTCAGAAATGCAGAAGCTATTGAACTTAGAAGATGAGCTGCACGAACGCGTGATCGGCCAAAACGAGGCGGTGACAGCGGTGGCGGATGCGATTCAGCGATCGCGCGCCGGACTCGCCGATCCCGACCGACCCATGGCCAGCTTCATCTTCCTTGGCCCCACCGGCGTCGGCAAAACCGAACTCGGCAAAGCTCTAGCCAGCTACCTCTTCGACACCAAAGACGCTATTGTCCGCATCGACATGTCCGAATACATGGAAAAGCACTCCGTCTCTCGCTTAGTCGGAGCCCCTCCCGGCTACGTCGGCTACGACGAAGGCGGTCAGCTCACCGAAGCCATCCGTCGCCGCCCCTTTTCCGTCATCTTGTTCGATGAAATTGAAAAAGCCCACCCCGACGTCTTCAACATCCTCTTACAGGTCTTAGACGATGGCCGCATCACCGATTCTCAAGGTCGCACCGTGGACTTTACCAACACCATCATCATCATGACCAGCAACATCGGC
>JBGTIK010000374.1:0-8850 GCA_041745715.1 Phormidesmis sp. | reverse complement strand
GGTGTTCGGAGCCTAGCGTTGAGGTATAGATTTTTAGGGCTTGTTGAATATAGGATAGAGCCTGTTGGTGGCGCTGGGTTTGGTGATAAAGTGCTGCCAGATTGAACAGACTGCTGGCGGTGTCGGGATGGCGATCGCCCAATTCTGTTTTACTGATTTCGAGCGCTTGGACAAACAGCGGTTCCGCCTCTGCGTAACGGCCATGCGAACGATACAGTAACGCCAAGTTATTCAGACTGGTGGCGGTGGAGGGATGGCGATCGCCCAGTTCGCTTTTCCAGATTTCGAGCGCTTGCACATACAGCGGTTCCGCTTCTGCGTAACGGCCCTGCGAGTGATACAGTCCCGCCAAGTTATTCAGACTATTGGCGGTGTCGGGATGGCGATCGCCCAGTTCGCTTTTACTGATTTCGAGCGCTTGCACAAACAGCGGTTCCGCTTCTGCGTAACGGCCCTGCGAGCGATACAGTCCCGCCAAGTTATTCAGACTGTCGGCGGTGGAGGGATGGCGATCGCCCAGTTCCGTTTTGCCGATTTCGAGCGATCTCTGATAGCACCGTTCCGCATTCTTCCACTGACTCAAACTTTTATAAAATCGCCCTAGCCCTTCGCAGCACCAAGTCTTATCCTCCTCGCCCAAAGCCACTGTCCATCGCTGCGCGACCTCCTCGAAATGCGGAACAGCTTCTGTCACCTGTGCCCGTACCGCCACCGTCACTGTCTGCGGTATCGTCTTCGCTAATTCCGTCATCGCCTGTGCAAAGCCAAGCTGCAAGCCTTCACTCACGGCTAGATCACCTCGCTTCACCGCAAAAAACTCTCTCACCAGCGGGTGCACCCCATAGCGCAACGCCTTTTGCGGCTCCTCCACCTTTTGCAGCAAATTCACCCGCAGCAGTTCCACCTGCGTCTCTTCCAAATCTTCTTCATCCATACCTGCCTGCGCCCAAGCCGCCACCACCTAGTCCCACACTATCGGCGCAGCCGCAAACAGCCCCAACAACCCCGCCAGTATTTTCGCCGCCTCACTCAACGGCTCCCAACTCACCTCAAACGCCGCCGCCACCCCTAGCTGTGCCGTCATCTCCGGATGCGTCTGCATCAACGCCTTCGCCGCCAGCCGCTTGCTCTCCAACCGCGCCAGCAGCTTCGTCACCGACAGTTCAGGCCGCTGCTGCAAATGCCATCCCATCAACTCAATAGCCAGCGGTAACCGCCCCACCCGCTCGCACAGCCGCTTTGCATCCTCCAGTTCTGCCTCAATTCGCTCTGCCCCGGCCAAACTCACCAGCAATTCCAGCGCCGCCTCTGGCAACAGCACCTCCAGCGCCAACCGCTGATCCTCCGGCAAAATCGCTTGCCGCGTCGTCAGCAACACCCGAAACCGCCCACCGCTGGCCACACTACTCGGCAACATCGCCTTTAGCGCGCCATAGTCCTGCACATCATCCACCACTATCAGCACCGCGCCGCCACCTGGCCACCGCTGGCAGCACCAAGCCATCGGCGCTGCCGTCTCCTCCGGCACCACCAAGTTCAAATAATCCCGCGCAAAGCTAATCATCTGCGGCGCAATCGGCTCCACAGCTCGCAGCCAGCACACCCCACCCAGAAATTCATCCCCTCGACGCTGCGCATACTGCAACGCCAGCTCTGTTTTACCCACGCCGCCAATCCCGACCGCCGCCGCAATATTCACCCGGCTGTTTTGCATTAGCAAAGCCTCCACCGCCGCCAAGTCTTCCTCTCGACCGACAAAACGGCTGACATTACTCAATGGCAAATTGTTTGGGGTGCATAACTTTGGCAGGGCCTCTCCCGCCGTCTGTAGTCAAAAGTTAAACGTGTTATTTTGCGTCGTAATAGTGCCGAAGTTAACGCTGCCAATTTTTTCAGCTAGCTTTGTCAGGCTTGGAAACGAGCCGCCATCGGCAGCTGCCGCTACGACTGTTTCTTCCATTGCTGCTTTCACAGATGGCTGCGTTGCGGCTACCTGCTTTACCTCTTCTAAAATTTCCACATCAATCACGTTCGGATCGCTCACTGCCGCTAGCCGTTTCACCGTGTCAGGTGAATGCTGCCTTAGCTGAGTTAGCCATTTTTGGGCGGCTGCTATCACGCCTTCCCCAATTTTGCCGGTGGCCCCGGCTGTGATGCCGCCAGCGACCACTGTGAGGGCAGCGATCGCTAAAGTAACAGGATCCATAACGGTTACTCCATAAAAGATGATGGATAAAAATTGAAATGAGTTGCCTTCACTCTACATCGCTTTTCTATAGCCCTTTTTCGGCAGATTCTAGAGAAAGAATAAAAATGTTCAAAACCTCACCACCTCTCGCCGCCAGCTCCAAAAATCTGGAGCCTGTTGGATCAGCTGTTTTTGCAATGCATAAGTCACCCACATCACAATCGCAAACGGAAAATCGCTCAGTGCTTCCCGTGTCCACTGCAAATAGCCGAAGAATATTTGCAGTGGCGAACGATCACCTTCAAACCCAATCGCATCCAAGCGCTCAGCCCCTAAAATGCTCATCACCGCCTGCCCACCCTGCTGTAGATAATTATCTTCCTGACCATCTCCCTGAACCTGTTGCCTCAGCAATGCCGTCAAACTAGGCTCTTGAGCATTCAGCGTCAGCCGATAGTGCCGAAATGTCGTGGACAAGTTCTGTTCATAGCGAGTAATTAGGCGCGATCGCAACTGCAAATCATCACACACCGCAATGTAAATGCCCAACTGCCGCCCGCTAGCCTCTATCGCGACTATTAAATCATCCAGCGCATCTTGGTTCTGAGCAGATAGATCGTCAAATAGATTTTCCATCGATCATCTCCCTCAAAACTTCTCCCATTCCTTTGGCTCGCAGCTTCACGATACACCTATTTTCTCAGCTTAAAGCGCCTGGCATTCTAGCGATAGTATAGAGAGAAGTTTGAATGCTTTACATTCACGCTATATCAATCTGGTTTGGCCTCGCCCTAGTATGACCTACACCCCCACTAGATACAAAAGCTACCAGGAATATTTAGATGACGACAGCCTATCGACTGAGCGTAACTATCGTTTGCTCAGTACAGGGGAGCTGATTGAAGTGGCCTCAGAAGATGATTTGAACTTGTGGGTAGCGGTTCGGCTAATGATCAGAATTGCACAGCTTGAGAACGGCCTTTACGCCGATAGAATTCGCAATGGTAATAAGGAAATGCAGGTGCCGCCCGTGGGTGACAAATGCGTAAACCGTAAGCCAGACGTGATGGTGATGCAGCCCGAACATTTAGACGTGGCTCGGCAGGCGATTTTAATTGACATGGTGCCGCCGCTTTTCGTTGCAGAGGTTGTGAGCCCTGGTGATGAGACTACGCCAAACTATAAGCGAGACTACGTTTGGAAGCGTCAGCAATATGCAGAACTCGGCATTCCTGAGTATTGGATTATCGATCCGCATCGGGATCAGGTAACGGTGATGCTGTTGGCGAATGGCAGCTACCAAGAGAAAGTATATGCGGGTGATGAGGAAATCGAATCTCAGGTTTTTCCGGCGATTGTAGTGACCGTTAATGATTTGCTGGTTCGGTGATGTCGGTGAGTGCTGAAGATTGCTGAGGATGTTTAGATTCTCGGCGGATGGCAATCGCACTGTTCTAGTTATGTTCTGCCTTAAAAAGGCGCAGCAGCAAAATTCGGTGTCGTCAGTGCTAGCCTAGAGAAGGATTTTCGGCACGGTAGAATGAGCTGTTTGAGCCGGTGATTTCGTCCTTGTATCGCTCCGTTTCATACGCAGATTTCATGAGCAAAATTGTTGTCGGTTTATCGGGTGGGGTAGATAGCTCTGTAGCAGCTGCGACCCTGCATCATCAGGGCCATAAGGTAATTGGCCTAACCCTGTGGCTGATGAAAGGCAAGGGGCAATGCTGCTCTGAAGGCATGACCGACGCGGCTCAGCTCTGTGAAGATTTGGGCATTGAGTACAATGTCGTGGACTCGCGTGAGGTCTTTGAGAAGCAGATTATTAACTATGTCGTAGAGGGTTACGCTCAAGGCGTGACGCCTTTGCCCTGTTCGCAGTGCAATAGCACGGTCAAGTTTGGCCCGATGCTCAGCTACGCCCTCAATGAAATGGGCGCTGATTATATTGCGACTGGCCACTATGCACAGATTACTCGCCATGCCGAAACCGGACGCTATGAGCTGCGCCGGGCGGTAGATCGCAATAAGGATCAGTCCTATTTTCTCTACGATTTGACGCAGGCGCATTTGGCCGCAACTCAGTTTCCTTTGGGCGATAAAACCAAGCCGCAAACGAGAGCGATCGCCACTAGCCTCGGCCTGCACACCGCCGATAAACCGGAAAGCCAAGACCTGTGCCTAGTAGAGCAGCATGGCTCAATGAAAACCTTTTTGGAAAAATATCTAGCCCCCAAACCGGGTGAGATTGTTGATACTAGCGGCAAAGTGCTCGGACAGCATGACGGCATTCAAAACTACACGATTGGTCAGCGCAAAGGGCTCGGCGTGGCTGCGCCGAATCCTCTGTACGTGGTCAGCCTAGACGTGGGGCGCAATCAGGTGATTGTCGGTGAGCGCGATAGCGTTACCTCGCCTGAGTGCAGCGTCCATCGCGTGAATTGGGTTTCGATTGCGGCGCCGAGTAGCCCCATTCACTCAGAGGTGCAAATTCGCTACCGATCAGCCACCGTTGGAGCGACGATCATTCCGGTTGCCTCCGCAGAAGAGGGTTCGCTGCCAGCAAATAGACTAGGCCGTGTCAAAATAATTTTTGATGCACCCCAGTTTGGGATAACACCCGGACAGGCGGCGGTCTGGTATGAAAAGGATGGACGAGTGCTAGGGGGCGGTATTATTGAGCCCGTGAGCGCTGCAATTTATTAAGACAGCACCATTAAAACAGCACTAAATGCAGTAATTCAGGAGATTTATTTTGAGTGACGTAAAAGACGGTATTGCCCCTCACGGCGGTACGCTAATTAATCGTTTGGCCAGCGCTGAACAAAAGCAGACTTTTCTAGATAAGGCCGATAGTTTACCGCGAGTAACGCTAGATCAGCGGTCGGCTTCTGATCTGGTGATGATTGCAATCGGCGGATTCAGCCCGCTGACAGGCTTTATGACTGAGGCGGACTATCATCCCGTCGTGAGTGATATGCGACTTGCCAGCGGCTTGCCTTGGTCAGTGCCCGTGACGCTTTCCGTCATTGAAGCGGTCGCTGAACCGCTAAAAATTGGTGAGCTTGTGCGCTTAGACGATGAAACGGGCCGCTTTATTGGCGTGCTAGAGCTGAGCGAAAAGTATACCTACGACAAGCAAAAAGAAGCCCTTAACGTCTATCGCACCGATGAGGATAAGCACCCCGGCGTGAAGGTGGTTTACGACCAAGGGGCGATTAATTTGGCGGGTGATGTGTGGCTGTTAGAGCGCGATCCGCACCCGCTGTTTCCCGACTATCAAATTGACCCGGCGCAGTCACGTCAGCAGTTTCGCGATCGCAATTGGAAAACCATCGTCGGCTTTCAAACCCGCAACCCGATTCACCGGGCTCACGAATACATTCAAAAGTGCGCACTCGAAACCGTAGATGGCCTGTTCTTGCATCCTTTGGTAGGCGCAACCAAAAGCGACGACATTCCGGCAGATGTGCGAATGCGCTGCTACGAAATTATGATGGAGCACTATTTCCCGCAAGACCGGGTAATTTTGGCCATCAACCCCTCAGCCATGCGCTACGCCGGGCCGCGTGAAGCGATTTTCCACGCCCTGATTCGCAAAAACTATGGCTGCACTCACTTTATTGTGGGCCGCGACCATGCGGGTGTTGGTGACTACTACGGCACCTACGACGCCCAAGCCATTTTTGATGAGTTTGAGCCGGGTGAACTAGGGATTGTGCCGATGAAGTTTGAGCACGCTTTTTACTGCACTCGCACCAGCACTATGGCCACGACTAAAACCAGTCCGAGTTCGCCGGAAGAGCGCATTCACCTGTCGGGCACCAAAGTGAGAACCCTGCTGCGAGAAGGCAAACAGCCACCGCCGGAGTTTTCTCGACCTGAGGTGGCGGCAGAGCTGATTAAGGCGATGCAGGAAAAGTAACGCACCGAAAGTAGCGCAAACCAGCACAGAAGTAGTGCACAGTACGCGCGATCGCTGCTGTCAAAGCTAGATTGAAGCTAGATTGGACAGTATGCTAGATCAAAGCAAAGGGGGGTGAGGTCTGATGGGTGTAAGCCGACGAGCGTTAATCAAGCAAGCGGGCGCGTTAGTAGCGGCTTTGGGCCTCACTGATTGGGCATTAGGGACGAATAGTTTGGGCCTAGGTTCGCCTGCGAGTGCCAAAAGGTACGCTCAAGCTTTGGCGCAGTCAGCCGGACGTAAGCTAGCGCTCTTAATTGGCATTGATGAGTATGCGCCGGGAGCCTTTACTGCTGAGCAAAACGGTCGGCTAGCGGGTGCGGTGACCGATGTGTCCTTGCAAAAGGAGCTGTTAATTCGTCGCTTTGGCTTTTTGCCTGCGGATGTGATGTGTCTGACTAACCAGCAGGCAACGCGGGTCGGGATTTATCAGGCGCTTGTCAACCATTTGTGCAATCAGGCAAAACCTGGTGATGTCGTGGTTTTTCACTTTAGCGGCTATGGCGCACAGGTGCGCTTGGAGGAGGCGGTAGGGGCTCAAGCGGCCACTGAATCTCAGAATGGATATCAGGAAACGGTGCGATCGCTCGTCCCTTACGATGGCCTTTTACCCACCGAAAGCAGCCCTGCACTGAATGACATTACCGAAACTGAACTCAAGGCACTGTTAAAGCAGCTCAAAACCAAACAGGTGACGACGGTTTTAGATGCGGGCTTTGCTGATGTCGCTACGCCGTTTTCTGGCGGGTTGAGATCGCGCACCCGTTCAGCCATCGTCACCGGCCAAGCGCCAGTCCCTTTTCCACTGCTGGCTAATCAAAAGCCAGGGCCAGTCGATTCGCCCTTTCCAGGGACTCTTTTACGTGCAGCAAACGTCGATCAAGTAGTGATTGAACGCCCTTGGAACGGCTTTAGCGCCGGAGCCTTTACCTATGAACTGACCCAGCATTTGTGGACAGCGTCCACATCAGTGACCGTAGGGCGGGCTTTAGGGCGATCGCAAGAAACCCTGCTGCGCTGGGGCGGCACCCATCAGCAGCCGGTTGCTAGCGTCAAAGGCATCCCTGTTCAAGCGCAGCTCGATCTCACCAAAACTCCACCGCTTTACGACACGCCGCTAATGACCGGCACTCGCGGGCAAGGGATGATTCAAGAGATCAGCGCCGACGGTAAAACGGCGACCCTATGGCTAGGAGGATTGCCTGCTCGGGTGCTGGAATATGTCGGCCCACCAGCGGTGATGATGTGCGCGGGGCAACAGTTACAGCTGCGATCGCATAGCGGCCTTACCGCCAAAGCTCGAATTCTCAGCGATCCTATTGATTTGAACGATCGCCCCAATAGCACCGCACCGCTGCAAGTGGGCCTACCGATATGGGAATCGGTGCGCGTATTGCCCAAAAGTATTGATCTCATCGTGGCGCTCGACAACCAGCTAGAGCGAATTGAGCGCGTCGATGCCACCAGCGCCCTCTCGGCCTTGCCCTTTGTCACTTCTACCTCAGATACCGAACTGCCCGCCGATTGCTTACTGAGCAAGCCAACCCCGAAAAAAGCAGAAATGCTCACAGCCAGCTTAAATCCAGAGAACCTCGCGCCCTCACAGCCTCGTGCCGCAACTGAACCCGCAACTGAACTCCAAGCGCCTGAAAAGCCTTCTAAATTCACTCCTGAAGAAGGCGAACTAGGCTATGGATTATTTTCGGTCACGCGATCGCTCATTCCCGGCACCCTAACTTTAAAAGAAGAAGCGATTAAACCTGCAATCAGCCGTCTTACACCCAAGCTACAGGGATTGATGGCTTTGAAGATGCTGCGCCTAAGTGAAAATCAAGCCTCTTCGCGTATCCCCGTACGCGTCACGTTAGAACAGGTCAGTTCTTCAGAAAGCACCGACAAAAAATTGGATAAAAAGCTGTTGATCAGCCGTCAAACGCTGCAAGCTGAACAACTCTCAGAAGCTGTCAAAGATGACAATATTGAAGGACTATCGCCTGAGATACCCTTGGGCAGTCAAATTCGCTACCAGCTATTCAATCAGGGCAGTGCGCCTATTTACTACAGCCTCATCACGGTTGATGCGAGAGAACAGCTATCGGCTTTTTGCCCGGGGAATCGTCTATCAGTGATGCAATTGGCAATGACCAAGCCCGCTGCGCCAAGGCCTGAAGAAGGAAATAGCGAGCGCATGAATCGCGAGATCGCCTCTGCTAGCATTGCCCCCAATAGTGCCATTACCATTCCTAGCAACGATCTTGATTGGAGCGTTCAAAGCCCCACTGGCGCAGTCGAAACCTACGTCATTTTCAGCACCTCGCCCCTCACTCAAACACTCACCTTACTGAGTGCCACAAGCAGCGGCGACTCCCGCCTGAGCCCAGTGCTCAATCCGATGGCGGTCATCGAAGCGCTACTATCTGATCTGAGCCAAGGTAACGACGCTGATGCCTATAGCCTTAACGTCTCGGAGTGGGCAACGCTCAACTTCACCTACAGAGCGGTGTAATATACCCATTTGGGCGTTACTGTAATTCACTCGCTGTGGTTCCCAACCTGACATTTTGATCCGACATTCCGCACTTCCAATTGGCACATTGGGTATTTAAACGAAGCAATAAGAATCACAGCCATTTTTTCTAGCATGGTTCTCAATAGTTAACCTTAATTGAGAATTTTTATGACTTAGTTCATTTGAACTGCT
>JBGTIK010000373.1:0-3700 GCA_041745715.1 Phormidesmis sp. | reverse complement strand
GAGGGCTCTACGGCCACCACCTCGGCTGACTTCATCAGCTGCTTTGGGGCCAGGGCTTCGTAGATCAGCTGCTGCCGCTGGTTGTCGCTGATGTCCCTGAAGTCTTGCAGCACGCGGTCGTGCATAGCGAGATTGCCTGCGGTGGCGCGGCTCACGGCGGTCATTCCACAGCTTGCAAAGATCAGCGCGGCTTTGGCCGTCGCGTTGCCGCGAATGCTGGGGGCCAGGGCGAAGCCGATCAGTACAATGCTCGCAGCCCAGGTGCCTAAGCTGATCGCGCGGGCTTGATTAGCCAGTCGTTCGCGGTCGGCGACTTCGGTGAGGAAATAGGTCATGACACAACAGCGATCGCTCCTCCAATGAACAGCAAACTAAAGCGAATAAACCCGTCAAACCGCAAACTCTTTCGCCGCTGGCAGACATCGGCTACCATCACGCAGAAGACATACAGCGGCACCCCTGCACCTACTTTTCGGATAGGCTCTTAGTACTTCAGCGCTATATCTCCATGTGTGAGGCATCTGCCAACTTCATGATCCGTGAGGAGCGGCATCCACTGACTGCGGTTGAACGGGCCGCTGAAATCGTTCTATATGCAGGCTATCAACCCCAAGCCATTGATTTTGTAGAGCACATCAAGTTTGTGCTTCAGAGCCTGACTACTGGACAAGGGGGCTTTGAGCTACCTGAAGTGTAAAAATAGCATTAACAGATAAAGGTATTAGACCATTAGGCCATAAAAGGGCAAAGCATTCGTACGTTTAGAGATTTAGAGCATCCTTAAGCCCTTCTACATCCTTGATTTCGTCCCATTCAATATCCTGAGTTCTTAGCAGATCTATAGCAGCCTGAATGAGATGGACTGGATAAACTCGTTGAGGCCCTGGAATAGGCCCATCATTATGATCCCTAATGTCTTGGGCAGTATTTTGAAGCCAGCGCTGTTGAGCACGAGTAACTTGAATATTTAGAGTAGCTGTCTTCCCCGTTTTCGCTGTAGACCTCTTTCCTGCCTTTACCTTTTGATTAGGTTCGGTCTTTTGAGTAGATTCGACAGATGGTGTAGAGGTCTTCTCTTTATCAGCAGAGGAGGTTTTACCAAAACTGGATAGACTCATCGTGCCCATTCGCTTTTTATCGGCCATTACCTCAACCCCCAAACTTTTGAGACTTCTTTTGCCAACGAACTATAGGCGACTGCTCCAGTAGACTTCGGAGCATAAACGCCGATAGGCTGCTGCTGAGCAATTGATTCTGCGATCGCAATATTTTTAGGAATCGTAGTGTGAAGCAACCGAAAGCCCATATCCTCAGCGGCCTCGATTAGCATTTCATCAGCCTCACGAGTAAGCAGTGACATACTCCCGACGCTGACAGCAAGCTGTACAGCGCGGGCTTCCTCAGTGACTCTAGGCTACTGCCCGGACATTTCCTGAGAGGTTAAGAGCCTGACATCCCACGGCCCTATTGAGAATATTGATAGCGGCATTGACATCACGACAAAGCACCAGCCCACAGGACGGGCAAGAATGCTCTCTATCCGCCAATGTTTTAGGCACTCGCTCACCACAGCCTGAGCAATCAATGCTGGTGCCGCGTGGATTCTCGGCAATGGTGCGCTTGTAAGCTTTTTCAGCTTTCCAAGCGCCCACTTCCAAAAATTGACCCCATGCGGCATCTAGCATTGACTTTGCTAGTCTGGTACGAGCAAGTCCTTTGATGTTGAGCTTTTCATGCGCAACAACATCGTATTTTGAGAATAGCCAATCCCAAGTCTTCGAGAAAAAGTCCTTGCGCTGGCGAGTGATATGAAGATGCAGCTTAGCTACCCTGTCCGCTTGCTTGCGCCAACGATGAGAACCTTTAGCCTGCCTAGCCAACTGACGTTGTAGCTTGGCTAGCTTACGCTCCGACTTTCTGAAAAACTGCGGAATGGGAATATATTCACCATCCGAAGTGGCCAAAAAGTCTTTCAGCCCAACATCAATTCCAACTGACTTTGACAAGTCGGGTGATGCCGACAGCACCGGCACTTCCTTGCACTCCAGCATTAGTCCCACATACCACCCATCAGCCTTGCGAGTGACCTTGGCATTTTTGATGCTGAACCCGTCAGGGATAGGTCGATGCTGAATAAGCTTCACCAGCCCTAGCTTTGGCAAATTGATCCAGTTACCCTGAATGCAATCAGACTTCATCTGAGGGTAGGTGAACGTGCGATATCGCCCTTGTTTTTTGAACCGAGGCCGACCGCTGCGCTTGCCATTAGCATCCCCTTTGATGAACCGCTGAAAGGCCAAGTCAACCCGCTTCACCATTTCTTGCAATACCTGAGAATGCACAACCTTATACCAGGGCCGCTCAGACTTAAGCACGGTCAAAGACCGCTTTTGCTCGTAGTAATTGGGTTTTTCTTTGGGCGCTGAGATGCTGCAAATCAACGGGCAAGCATTGACGGCACAGCGAGCGGTTCATCTCCCACCAGTCGAAGCGCTCACCTAGCAACCAGTTGTACTGGCAGCGCAACATATCTAGCCAAGTGCTCATTTGAGCTTCTTGACCTGGCGTCGGCCTTAGTTTGTACTGGTACGTTATTCGCATACAATGAGTGTAGCATTTTCGGCATACGGTAACATGAAAAATGATTTTGTTTCTGGCGGGAGGTCTGTGTCAGATCTCAAGGCTCATCTAGTTCTCAGCACAAAATATAGACGGAAGGTTTTCAATGCTGAGATGATAAAGCGATTGACTGAAATCGTCGGCGGATTGTGCGACAAGTGGGACTGCAAACTTATAGAAGCAAACGGGGAAGAAGACCACTTCCATATTTTGTTTCAGTATTACCCTCAGATGGAGCTGCCCAAGTTTGTAGGAAATTTGAAATCAGTGTCTAGCCGTCGTCTTCGATCTGAATTTCCTGAGCAAGTTAACAAGTTTTACTGGAAGTCAGTTCTGTGGAATGAGACGTACTTTATCGCTAGCTGTGGGGGCGTTACCATCTCAATGCTTAGAGAATACGTCGAGAATCAGAGCAACCCTGAGTAGATTGTTCGCTATCACTCACCTGGCTTTCATCCCGACGCTCACCTATCGGTAGAGCGCGGGGCTTCCCTCCAATGAGCTAAAAAATAAAAGCTAGAAAATTTGATTGTGAATGAGCGTTTGGTAGCTTTCCCGCTGGCGAATCAGGCGGTGCTGATCGGCCTGGATCAGGACTTCTGCCGGGCGCGGGCGATGCAAAAAGTGAGATGCCATAGCATAGCCGTAGGCCCCCACATCCAAAATGGCCAACCTATTGCCGGGGGTCAGTTTCGGCAACTGGCAGTTGCGCCCCAGATAATCGCGAGAATAAGTGGTGTTGCCGCAGACATCGGTGGGGTAGGTCTGAGAATGTGGACTGGGAGCCAGGGTGACAATCTTGCGGTAGCCGCCGTGGACGGAGGGCACCGTGAGATTAGCCACGGTGGTATCGACCCCAGCAATTTGTTTATCGCCCTGCCATTTCACCGAGACCACGGTGGTCAGTAGGGCGGCGCAGCCTGCGATCGCAGCCCGCCCCGGCTCAATCACCAACTCCACCGACTGCGGTAGCTGGTTCAACTTCGCTGTGACGACTTCTCCAAACGCTTGCCAGTCAAAGGCTGCACCCCCGTGGCGGTAGGGATGGCCAAAGCCGCCGCCAAAGTCGAGATAGGCCCAG
>JBGTIK010000372.1:0-22534 GCA_041745715.1 Phormidesmis sp. | reverse complement strand
AGGACTCTTGATCGACGCAGAGAACATTCCTGTGTCCCTTCCTATCGAAGCGCATAAAGAAAATGCTGACTTTGCAGACGCCTTTGCCTGGGCATTTGTGGATGTAGACCTTTCTAAACTATCTGGAAAAACAAGACGCATCAACGTGACGATTCCAGAGAGAATTTTAAGCCGAATCGATGCCTATGCTGAAAGCCATAATGAAAGCCGCTCTGGACTAATAGCTGAAGCAGCGATCGCATCCATCGCCTCACAATCCGACAACATTTAGCCTCCTTCGCGATCGCGCAAAATCAACAGGTCTCTGCCAAACTCTCTTACTCAACCACTGAGCAGCGCTTCAATAAACTCGTAGCTAGAAAAGGGGCGCAAATCTTCAATGCCTTCACCCGCCCCAATGAAGCGAATCGGTAAGCCCAACTGCTGAACCACCGCTAAGGCCACGCCGCCTCTCGCTGTGCCATCCAGCTTAGTCAGCACAACCCCACTAAGCTGCGCGGCTTCAGCAAATACCTGAGCCTGCCGTAAGCCGTTTTGACCTAGCGTGGCATCGAGCACAAGCAGCGATTCAACGTTGGCATCAGGGGCTTTTTTGTCGATAATTCTGCGGACTTTGGCCAACTCGTCCATTAGGTTCTTTTTGTTTTGCAGACGGCCAGCAGTGTCAATCAACAACAGCTCAATATCGCGCGAGGTTGCGGCGCTAATGGCATCAAAAACAACTGCTGCCGGATCGGTATTTTGACCAGGATTCGCAATCACTTCTACGCCGCTTCTAGCTCCCCACACTTTGACCTGCTCAACGGCGGCAGCGCGAAAGGTGTCAGCAGCGCCGATTAAGCACTTGAAGTCTGACTTGGTGGCAATGTGAGCAAGCTTGCCGATAGTGGTGGTTTTGCCTGCACCGTTAACGCCGGTCATTAGCCAAATGCTGAGCTTGCCTTTTTCGGGTGTGAATGTAAGATTGTGTTTGCCTTGCAGCGGCTCTTCGAGCATGTCGCGCAGCAGAGATTTTAAGTAGGCGATCGCCTGCTCAGGCGGCAAAGTCTCTTCTTTTAATTTGGCTTGCAAAGACGTAATAATTCTATCTGTAGCCGCCACTCCGACATCGGCTTGCAGCAGCAAAGACTCAATTTCATCGACTGCTTCCTCATTAAGCGGGCCTTGGCCAACGATCGCTTTAAGCTGATTGACCAGTCCTCGGCGAGTCTTGTCGAGTCCTTGGCGGAGCTTATTGAGCCAGGTAATTTCTTCGAGTGAAATTTGATCCGCTCGGCGACCTTGAGAAGCTAGTACTTCAGCCGACCATAAGAAGGCTTCATCGAGATCAATATCAAGAGGTTCGTATACGGGCGCTGGTGGAGCCGGTTCGGATTCAGGTTTGGGCTCTAAAATCGCCTCGGCTTGTAGGCGGGCAAGGCGCTCTTCGCGCTCAGCTTGGGCCTGTGCCCAAAAGGGTAGAGCAGGTTCGCTGACAGGTTCTGTTTCAATAGTTGGTGCGACATCTAGTGCAACAACTGGTTCAGATGCTTCTGGTTCGACGGGTTCAGGTTCAGTCGATTCAGGTTCAGTCGATTCAGGTTCAATGGGCTCAAGCTCGGTTGAGTCAGCGTCAATAGGCTCAGGCTCAACAGATATCGAATCGACTAATTCGGATTCATCAGATGCTGCCGCTGCTAAAGATTCTTCGGCTACAGCTAAGGCTGGCTCTGGTTCTGGCTCTTCTATTACATCAGCTGGCTCAGATTCGGTTGGGGGAGAGGGCAACTCGTCAACTGATAATGTTGCAACTTCAAGCGCATCGGCTGCGGATGCAGTCTCTTCCGGTGCAGACTCCTGGGCAGCGACTTCTTCAGCGGTGGATTCGGCGGTAGCGTCTTGGGCAGGAACTTCTTCTACAGAGATTTCGGCGACAGCAGCTTCTTCAGCAGCGATTTCCTCGGCAGCAACCTCTTTTTCAGCGGTTTCCTCGGCAGCGACTTCTTCCGCAGCAGTTTCTTCAGCAGGCTCAACGGTAGCCGCGCCCTGGCGTTCCTGAATGTTTTGATAGGCGGCTTTGGCCCACTTTAAATAGTCTTCAGGGCTAGCTGGAGCTGCGTCAGCGGGTTCGGCTTCAGCGACTTTTTCTTCCTCGGCGGGCTTTTCCGGCTCCTCGTAGCTGCGCTTAAACCAGTTAAAACCTGCCATTACCCCAACCCTATTTGCTGAAAATTCACTTAATATCTAAACGCTATCTAAAAATGAGGGCGCTGCTCTTGATTACAATCCAAATTGCGCTCTCAATTGCGTGGAGAAACTCGGCTCACCTAGTCTGCGCTGTCTGTCTTTAGCTTATCAGTCGCCCGCCGTAGCACTCCGTTGATAAAGCGATAGCTATCTTCATCACTGTAGCGCTTGGCCATTTCGATAGCTTCATCAATGGCGACTTTTGTCGGTAAGTCCATATAGACAATTTCCATCATGGCCAGTCGCAGAATATCGCGATCTACTCTGGCCAAACGGCGCATGTTCCATTTTTCCATCGCTTCATTGAGCTGAGTATCGATTACTTGCCAGTGGCTGATCCAGTTAAATAAAAGGTCGCAGGCGTAGCTGCGAACGTCCGTGTGATCAATGAGGGTTTTGAATTGGGTGGGATCTAAAGATTGTTTGAGATCCGCGATCGCACCCTGAGCCCCCTTAATCGCCCGCTGAATTTCCGTCCTGACATCTTTAATATCAGCCGCCAGCTGTTCATTAGCAGCCAGAAGATCAAAGCCCGATTCGACATGCTTCGCCGCAGCTTCGAGGCCCTTACGAACGGCGATGATTTCTTTTTTATTGCCCTGCTGAGCAAAAAGCAATAGCTCTAACGTGCTGCCAATGCGGTTAATCGCCGACTGGATGAGCGGCAAGGCGGGTTGAATGCGCGATCGCACCTCATCAGCATCCGTCGTGCGCGTTTCACTTTCTAACATCAGCCGTTCGCTGCGCTGAAGCTCACCGCTCGCCGTCTCTAACGTCTCTTTCGCATCCGCACTGAGGATCTTCAAGGCTTTCATGAGCAAAGCATTGAGCGTTTTATTCGTCACTAGCTCGGCAGGTTCACCCTCTAAGCGCCTGGCTTTATCAGTATTGTCAGGGAGCTGGCTAGTGCCCAAGAGAGCGAGTTCACGGGCAATAGAGCGCGCCTTCATGGAGTACCAAAGAAATTGAGTGTAAAATTGAGCTTAATTATTTTATCAGCGTTTTTGAAGCAAGAGATGGCTGAGAATCCGTACGGAGAAAGGCAGTAGCGGAAAAAGAAATAAGATTTAGGCGCTTTCTTCGGCGGGAGCTTTGGGCGGGGCGATCGCCTCGGCAGCAGGCGCAAGCGGTTCTGTGCGAGGCGCGTGAGCACTGCTGTAGCCTGCGGAAACTTCGGTCGCGAGATTAGGGCCGACGATACCGCCCGACAGCAGTACTTTAAAGGCGTCCTCAATCGAGATCGAGAGATTGAGGATTTCATCTTCAGAAACGATGGAATACCAGCCGCTGGTAGGGTTTGGCGTAGTCGGAATAAAAATGCTGAGCATTTTATTGCCAGAGTCGCCGACGGCAGCGCTCGTGACAAAAGCGATCGCCCATAGCCCCCGCCGAGGATATTCAATCAGCACCACGCGCCGAAAGCGGGTTTTAGAATCTTGAAAAACGCTTTGCAACAGCTGCTGAATGGTTTTGTAAACTGGCCCCGCTAACGGAATTGACTGGACAATACGTTCGCCAAAATCCAGCAGCCAGCGTCCGGCAAAGTTTCGAGCCATCAGGCCAATCAGCAAAATTGCCAGCAGCGGCACCGCAAAGCCAATACCCAAATTTATCAGCGCCACCAAAAAGGGATTCATCCCCGTGAAGGGATTAAGCTGCTTAGGAAAGCGCGTCAGGAAACGAATCACCCAATTAGCTACGTTCAGCGTTAGCCAAATCGTCGTGGCCAGCGGAATAATCACCACTAGCCCGGCAATCAGGTCATTCTTTAAATCTTGCTTGAATTTTTGCAGCACAGATCACCCATTTGCCAGCTTGTATACTTTCGCAATTTACCTGGCGTCCAGCTTTATTCTAGTTTTGATTTTGAGGATTATATCAAGTTTCCCTAACTAATTAGCCGCCTTAGTCGGAACTTTGGCGGAACTCTAATAGGCTAAAGCGCTTAGAGCCCCAGCACTCGTCTGGCCAGATTAAGATAGATTAATACCCCCAAAACGTCCACAATCGTGGTGATAAAAGGTGCCGACATCAGCGCCGGATCGAGGCCAAAAGATTGAAACAAAAAGGGCAGTCCGGCCCCGGCACTAGAGGCCAAGATAGAGATACCAACCAGCGAAACACCCACTGTAATCGCCACCGGCAGAGCGGTGAGCGTACCGCCTTGAAGAAAATAGGCCCACAGCGTCACCACAATACCGAGCATGAGGCCCAAAAATGCGCCCGCGATCGCCTCTCGACGAATCACCTCAAAAGCGTCTTTAATGCTTAGCTCATCGGTATTCAGGCCGCGAATCACCACGGTAGATGACTGCGCGCCCACGTTGCCGCCCGTGCCGATCAGCAGCGGAATAAAGGCCGCCAGCACAACCACCTTTTGCAAAATATCTTGCTGTGAGCGAATCACCGCTGCTGTCACCGTATTTGTCACTAGCAAAACCGAGAGCCAAACGACCCGTTTGCGAGCAACATCGAGCAAATTACTTTGAAAATAGTTATCGCCACCAGACTGAACACCGCCGAGCGTGTAAATGTCTTCGGTGGCTTCTTCTTCTAAAATATCTATAACATCATCGACGGTGATAATGCCGACTAGCCGATCTTCGGTATCGACCACGGGCACAGCCAAAAAGTCATAGCGCTGAATCATCCGCGCCACTTCCTCTTGGTCATCGCTGGTATGCGCCGAAACCACTTCACGAGTCATAATTTCGCCAATGGACTGCTCCACTTGGCCAATCACGAGCTGACGAAGCGACAAAATGCCGGTGAGCTGGCGGGCGGCATTGGTGACAAAGAGATAGTAGACGGTTTCGCTTAAGTCCGCCTGAGCCCGGATGTGGTCGAGGGCTTGGGCAACCGTCCAGTTTTCTTTGAGCGCCACATATTCGGGCGTCATGATGCGGCCTGCGGTCTGGGCTTCGTACCCTAGCAGCAGAGCGGTCGATAGGCGCTCTTGGGGGCTGAGCTGCTCTAAAAGGCGGCGCACAATTTTGGCGGGCAGTTCATCAAAAAGACGCACCCGGTCATCGGGCGACATTTTATCGACGATATCTATCAGATCTTGGCGTTTGAACTCCTCAATGAGTGCCTGCTGCACGCTGGAGTCGAGGTTTTCGTAGACTTCAATGGCTTCGTTTTTGGCGATCAGCCGAAAAGCAATAGCCTGCATTGTTTTTGGTAAGCCTTCAATGGCTTCAGCAATGTCGGCAGGCTGAACGGGGCCGAGTAGGGCTTTTGCGCCGCTGAGGTTTTCTTGTTCTAGCAGGGCTTGAAGCTGTGATCGCACCAATTCTCGCAGCTCTTGACGAGAAATGACCGGTGATTTAGCTGTAGATTCGCTATTGGGCAAAGTCAGATCCTCCGAGCACGCATGAATAGCTGAGCGTATGGATACGCTGGCTATAGTCTACTGGACTGGGGCAATGCTCCATTAATTGGCCCAATTAATGGCTCCTTTCACAGCCCTAGCCCATCAAGCGGCCTAACCCAATCGCTCACAAGCGGGCTAACCCACTTGGCTAGCAATCTCTTCTTTTACCTCGGATAGCGGCATCGGCACAATTGTCAGAGGCGTAGCTGAAACCTTGGCTTTGCTAGCAGTCTGGTTCATTCGCGCCTCAGCTTCTCGGTTAAAGATCAGCTTAGTCGGGACAGATTTTATAGCATTCGGCGTATGGCTGTATTCGCAGCGATTTTGCACGATTGAGATTAAGCCTTCAGGCGCGTTGACGACCGCGCGATCGCGCCCCCTCAATTTCGCAGTGTACAGCGCTTCATCCGCCCCGTGCACCAGCACCTCATAAGACTGCTTATCAGGCACCCGCGTACAAATGCCAATACTCAGGCTGATATAGGGCTTCACCAGCGAAGCCTGATGCGGCATCCGAGCCCGCTCAATTTCTAACTGCATGGCCAATGCTACCTGCTGAGCTCCTTTAGAATCCGTGCCGGGTAGCAAAATCGCAAACCTTCGCCGCCATCGCGAGCCACCTGATCGCGATGGCGATGAGCCCCTCGCATCAGCGCCTTTGCTACCCTTTGTAAGCATTCGTGACCTGTCGCTTGCAAATCAATCAGCAGCAGATCCGGCACCTGTTGTAAAACCTTTTCCAGAACTTCGCTCTTTTGGCTCACAGAGAGTATCTGACAGACCTGTTGGCTTAAGGTGAGCATTACCGGATCGGGACTACTTTGCTGGGCGGGAGATCGCCAATCTCACTCTCAAAAATCCCTAAAATAATCGGTTTATCGGACGGTTATACGGACTTATGCTCAAATCTGTAGACTTTATAAAGCCTCGAATTTGAGCTAAAGATGGTAGAGCCTAACGCTACGAGAACAGGCTACGCGGCGGTCAGTCCTCGGTGGCGTAGCAGCGCTTTGGTGCTCGGTTCGCGGCCTCTAAACGCTTTAAACACGTCCATCGGATGACGACTGCCGCCCAACGCTAAGACCGTTTCGCGAAAGCGGCGACCAGTAGCGCTGATCTGATCTGGCTGGTCTAAGCCGACTGCTTCAAATGCAGCAAACGCGTCTGCGCTCAGAACCTCAGCCCAAAAATAGCTGTAGTAGCCAGCAGCGTACCCGCCTGAAAAAATATGACCGAAGCTACAGAGAGAGGCGTCTTCGGGTAGGGGCTTGAGGATGGTGGTGGTGGCGGCAAGGCGATCGCGCACCTGCCAAACCGACTCCTCACCACCGGGCTGATACTGCGAATGCAGCGCCATATCGAGCCAGCCAAAGTTTACCTGCCGCAAAATCGCACTGCCGGTCATAAAGTGCCGCGCCGCCAGCAGCTTTTGATACTCGGTTTCAGGTAAGGGTTCGCCGGTTTGGTAGTGCTTGGCCATGCCAAACAGGGTGTCGCGGTCATAGCACCAGTTCTCCATAAACTGACTGGGCAGCTCTACCGCGTCCCATTCCACGTTGTTAATCCCGGCTGCGCCCGCATAGTCTACCTGGGTAAGCATATGCTGCAAGCCATGACCAAACTCATGAAACAGCGTTTCGACTTCTGAAAAAGTCATTAGGCTGGGCTGATCATCTATCGGCGGTGACTGATTGCACACGAGGTAGGCGACTGGCAACCGCACCGTATCGCCTTGTTTAGCACGCACAATGCACTCATCCATCCAAGCGCCGCCGCTCTTTTCGGCAGGACGACTGTACGGGTCGAGATAGAAGTAAGCGATCGCCGCTTTCGTCATCGCATCACTCACCGCAAAATAGCGCACATCTTTGTGCCATACCGGCGCTTGCCCATCGGCAGCCGCAATCGTAATGCCAAACAGCCGCTCTGCCAAGCCAAATAACCCCTCCAACACTCTCGGCAACGGAAAATAAGGCCGCAGCGCCTCATCGTTAAGATCAAACTGCGACTCCCGCATCCGCTCCGACCAATAAGACACATCCCACGGCTGAATGTCGTCCGTTTTGGCAAACGCTTTGATATCGGCTAATTCTTGCAGCGCCGCCTCGTAACTAGCGCTGCGCAACTCTTCCATTAGCGCCTCTACCGCCGCCGCTGAAGGAGCCATTTTCCGCGCCAAGCTCAGCTCAGCGTAGTTCTCAAATCCTAGTAACGCCGCCTGCCTCTGGTGCAGCGCCAAAATTTTCTCAATCAGCGGCCCATTGTCTAGCTCACCGGATGAAGCTCGCGTGATAAAGGCCCGATAAAGCTGCTCTCTCAGATCGCGGCGCTGAGCGTGACGCAAAAAAGGTACATAGCTGGGCATATCCAGCGTGATTCGCCAAGGGCCAGCGTCAGCGGTTGCCGCCTTTTCCGCGTCGCTAGTACCGGCTTCGCGAGCCGCTTGGGCGCTCAAACTCAATAAACTCGGCGGCAGACCCGCGATGTCATCCGCCGAGCTTAACGTCAAGCTAAAGGCTTTGGTCGCATCCAAAACGTGATTAGAGAACTGGGTCGATAGCTCGGCTAACGCTTGTTGAATGTCATTAAACTCCGCTTTCGCCTCGCCCGAAAGCCCCACCCCCGACAGCTCCGCATCTTGCAGTGAAGTCGCCACAATCCGCTGCTGAGCAGACTCTAAGTGATCCCATTCGGGGCTATGGCGCAAGCGCTTGAGCGATTCATAAATCACCGGGCTCTGGCTGAGCTGGTTCGCGAATTGGACTAAATTAGGCTGCACGCTTTCGTAGGCAACGCGCAGCTCTGGGCTGTTTTGTACGCCCATCAGGTGGCCGATAATGCCCCAGCTCCAGCCTAGCCGCTCGTTCAAGGCCGTCAGCGGATCCATTAGCTCGGCCCAAGTAGCTACAGCCTGTGGCGAAGCCGACAGTTTAGCGCTCAGCGTCTCTTCAATGGCGCTCAAGGCTTGATCCAGATCTTTCAAAAGCTGCTCAATTCCAGGTACGACATGGCTAGGCTCAATTTCAGCAAAGGGCGGTAGGCCACTGCCAATTAATAAAGGGTTTTGAGACGTTTGCAAGGCGGTAGCTGAAGTAGATGACATGCTGATAACAGGTAGTGAAGGTAAACAAGTAGTGAAGGTAAACAATAGAGATAGATTAGCTAGATATCCTTAGGCCGATGGATCGCTGTAGCCTTGGATATTTTCTGGGCGGAAGGGGCGAATGATGCGGCTAGCTTCAGAAATCAGGGCATCTGAGCCTTTGACGGCAATCAAATATTTGCCGTCATTGAGGCGGTTGCGGTAAGAGAGCGCATCGCCGCTGCCAATGCCAACACCCACCCCGCCGCCAATAAAAAAGCCACCCATCGCCCCTGCGCCTGCGCCTAACAGCCCGCCGATAATACGGTTACCGATCACACCAGCCCAAGGAAATGTGTCTAGCCCGGTAATTAAATTGAAGGCAAAGCCGCCGACAAAGCCAAACGGAATCGTCCAAAAAGCGAGGCGTTTGATCTGCTTCCAGGCTTCATCATTCGGATCGATTAAGCCATATTCATCGGCAGACTTGAAGCCTTTGCCGAGTATGGAGACGTTTGCCATTGTGATTTTGGCCGATTCTAAAGCGGTGTAGACTTCTTCGGCTTTGATGCGATCGCTCAAAACAGCGACTAAATAACTCATTTCTTTGCCTCTTCCTGTTCTTTCTTTAGGGTTTGAAGTGCCTGCGTTTTTGCGGCAGCGGGCTTGGGTCTAAACAGATGATCGTGGGTGGGATTGTAGAGACGTGATCGCACCTGATCAGCGCCATTATGGGCCGGATTTTTGGGCGAATAGTTCAGCGCCGGAGAAATAATGTACATCGTCGTTCTCACCAAATTGTCTGCCACCGTCACCTCAGCCATTTTCTCCAAAGGCACCACCGTAATTTGCTCATCCGGCCAACCGACTCGAAAGCAAATTGCTACCGGCGTCTGTGGCGGATAGTGCTGCATCAGCTGCGCTTGAGACGCTTCCACATGGCGCGCACTTAAATACAAACACAAGCTCGCCTGATGCGCCGCTAAAGAAGATAGCTCTTCCGCCGCCGGTACCTGCGTGCGCCCGCCAATGCGCGTCAAAATAATGCTCTGCACCTGCGCCGGAATCGTCAGCTCCACCTGCAAAGCCGCCGCCGCCGCCTGAAACGCGCTGATACCCGGAATCACCTCAAAAGCTACTTGCGCTTCAGCCAAACGCTGAATTTGCTCATGAATAGCGCTATACAAGCTCGGATCACCTGAGTGCAAACGCGCCACCGATTTTCCAGCCCTGACCCGCTCAATCATCAGCGGCACAATCGCTTCTAACGTCATATTAGCCGTGGCAATTTTCTCAGCATCCGGTCGCATTGCCGACAGTATCTGTGGCGGCACCAGTGAATTTGCGTAGACCAAAACGTCAGCTTGCTGAATGATTTTCAGCGCTTTTACTGTTAGTAAGTCAGGATCGCCAGGGCCAGCACCCACTATATAAACTGCTGGTAAAAGCCCGGATACAGGCTGGTTAGAATTCATGAAAACCTTTATAGATTGGGGCTTAAAAGATGCTAATAGATTAGCGAAGACATTGATTGAGACGGATCATATCAACTTAAATTGATTGCAAGGTTTCAAAATCCAGCGCCATGTTTACACATTCACTAACATCTCGGCACTTTTGATGAAGAGTGAATAAAGCCATCTGTAAAACCACTAACCCTGTCCCCCTATCCGGCATCTTTATAAATAGATGCACCCTGATTCAAGCCCCGACAGTCATTATACTTAGGGGCTTTTTCCTTAGCTCTGTTTCGACGCTTTATCGGGTGAGACCGTATCCGGCAGCCGTTTGCCCAAACCGTAAGTCCATATCAGTCCGATCCCACCAATTGCAATGCCGACTAAGCTCACCACCTGAGCCATTCGCAGCGGGCCAAACATCAAGCTGTCAGTGCGCAGCCCTTCAATCCACAGCCTGCCACAGCTATAGGCAATCATATACACCAAAAACAAAGTTCCAGCCCTGAGCCGATGAGGCCGTTTCAATCCCCAGAAAAATAGCCCTAACAGCAGCCCAAACACCCCCAAATTCCACAATGTCTCGTATAAAAAAGTGGGATGAAAATACTCAAACTGCCGGTAGTTTGCTGGTCGATTCGCCAGTGGAATAAACAGCTTCCAGGGCAGATCGGTCGGGCTGCCGAAGGCTTCAGAATTGAAAAAATTGCCCCAGCGACCAATCGCTTGCCCCAAAATTAAAGACGGTGCAACGACATCAGCCATCTGCCAAAAGGAAAGTCGGTTTATCCGAGAAAATAGCCAAGCGGCCAGCGTCCCGCCTAGTACCGCGCCGTGAATCGCAATCCCACCTTTCCAAATGGCAAATATATCGCTAGGCCGATCTGCGTAAGCTTGCCACTCAAATAAAACGTAGTACAGCCGGGCGCAAGGAATCGCGGCAATCACCAGCCAAATCACCATATCGCCGACTTTTTCAGGGTCGATGCCGCGCTTTTTGGCTAAATACTGTGAGAGGGCGACGCCAATCAGGACAGCGGAGGCAATCAGCAGACCGTACCATCGCAGCGTCAGCGGGCCAATGCTAACGATCTCTGCTCCAGGAGATTGGAAGCGGGCCATGAGTGCAAAACCATTCATGGAATATACCTAAACTAACGACAGTGCAAATTCAGTGCGAACTCAATGCGAATTTTAAAGTGAGCTGGTAATGTTGCCTTGCAAACCTACGAACAAGGTCAACGTAAAGTGAACGCTTTAGCCTTAAAAGCCAGTAGCGCACGCTATTTATTTTCTTTATCTATTGTGCCAGCGATCGCTAACAGAACAAGATTTGTCTCTTTCGTAACCGTGAATATCCAAACAATTCCAGGACTGATAGACGTTAGTTCTCGACTTCGGCCATTTCAATAATTTCGCCGTTGAAGTCTTTGACTAAAAAATTGAGGGGGCGATCGCGCCGCAGCTTATGGCGAATGCCTCTAGTTTGCACCTGCATCAGCAAATATTCCAAGCAGTCATGATCAAAGCAAACGTGCCGCTGGCGGTTGCTAGTCCCTAAGCTCGCCCCGCTAATCACATGCAGTTGAGTGTTCTTCTTGAGCTGATACCACAGTCCATCCGGCCTACCATAAGCGCTGCTCGCCCCACCCAGGCCATTTCCCAGGCCGCCTAAAGAAGCCCCAAACGGATCAAGTCCGCCCGCCGTACCGAGCGTCTGCTCATAGTTATAGTAGTAGTGCAGCGACACATCAGCCGCCAAAAGGCTCAACGGCCCTTCATAAAAGCGCTGTGCCACATCCAGATCAGACACCATCACGGTATGCACTTTGGGGGCACTGCTCAAAAACGCCCACATTGCGCCAGCATAGGCCACTAGCAGCATCACCATAATGCCTTGAGTGGAGACTAACGCATCTAAAGGCAACCCTTGAAAAACGTTGGCAAGTAGACCGTGCGAATAGGACGAACAGGCAAAACTCGTGATCATGGCGGATTCGAGAGAGTAAACAAATAAACTGGCCAGTAAAAATCAGGCAAAAAAAGCAGTGCCTATATAAAGCGGTGCCTACCTAAAGCGATGCCTACCTAAAGCGATGCCTATAAATTAAGGTTAAGCAATGGGCTCAATCGATGGGCTCAATCAAGAGCGACAGGCAGAAGGGACAGGCGCTGAGTTTTTACAGCCATCAGCTTTTCCATCATCTTTACAGTTTACCAACTATGCAATAGAGGCTGAGAAATAAAGATACATTCGTAGACTAGGCCAGTATAGTATTGCTAGTTGATGCTTGTGGGCGCTGGATGGGCAAGCTGGTGAGCAACGCACTCAAAAAAATTGATGAGTGTGACCGCTCTGTCCACACTTATCTGGACACCGAACCTGAGCGCCCCCCATTCGTAAAATTCTGTTTAGATCCTGTGCAAATTCCTACGTTTCCTGAATGCGATCACGATTTGGTTAAGGCGCTGATTCACCTGAGCGACGCCGACTTGGTGAATCAGCTTCAACAATCGCCTAAGAATGGAAAGTACTTCACGGCAATCTTTTGTCGCTACAGTCCGGTGGTGTACTCGCTCATTCGGCATTCGGCAAGGTCGCCCGTTCAAGCTGAATACTTATTTGCCATGACCTGGCGGCACATTCTCAATGAGCTAGGCGGCATCGATCTGGCGCGATTGCAAGCTCAGCCAGCACGAACGGATGAAGCCTCACCCGCCAAAACTAGCTCCGGCGAATTGTCTTTACAGGCGTGGCTAATCGGTCTGACCGCCGCCTACATCAACCAAGCCGCGATCCCGGATGTCGAGGATATTCACTACTCGCTCAAAGCTGCGCCACCGCCGCTATGGTGCTACACCGAGCGCGCCCTTGACGGCCTTTTACCCAAACATCGTCTCATTATTTTGATGGCCCAGACCTTTGAATGGAGCGAAACTCGTATAGCTGCTTATTTGCAGGCTGAAGGCGATCGCACCTCCCCGCAGGCCGTCAGCGCGGAGCTAGAACTGGCCTATCAGGCATTAGAACGCGCTATTCCCGCAGATATGCAGGCGATTTATCTGGGCCACCCGCTAGCAGTTGTGCCTGCTTTGGCCTCGGCGGCGGAAATTCTGGAGACTCCTGATATTTCAGATATTCCTAATACACCTAAGACTTCTGATACTCCCAAAAATACTCAGGGATCGCTCACCATTGAATTTGACGAATCTGATCTTTAGCCTTGACGGCTAGGCTCATGGGCGACTCATGGGCGACTAAAGGTCACGACTCTAGCAAACTGGGTACCTTATTGGCGTAGTCGGCAAGCGTCATTAGCGCGATGCCAACAGCGTTAGATCGAGGAATCACTCATGGGTTGCTGGCAGAAGAGTCTTGGGTCTGGAAGTCTGGAATGGGGGGCGTCAGGAAAAGCTGCTGAACCTCTCACTGCCTTCGTTTTAGTGGCTATCAGCACCTTGGGTAGCCTCTTAGGTATAGGCGTTTTGGGCATCAGCATAGAAGCAGCCCAAGCAGTTCCGAGCCTAACCGAGCAGCTACATAGCCCGCCGCAAGATGACATCCGCGCTCAACGTGACGTGGCGGATCAATTTTTGCTGCTAGGCACTGAGCAGCTAGCTTTGGGCAATGACACAGACGCCATTACAGCGCTACAGTCGGCGGCAAATGCCTACCATTACCTCGGCGATCTGCAAGGAATGGGTGAAGCCTATGAGCTGCTCGTCAAGTTATACAGCAGCTTAGGCCAATACCGTGATGCTGAAAGGGTCGTGCGTCAGCAGTTGGCGATCGCCTGCAGCAACAATAACTTCAGCGATCAAATTCTTGCGGTCAATAATCTTGGCACAATCAGGCTCCAAACCGGCGATCTCGACACGGCCTGGTCGGCTTTTTCGGAAGGGCTGAGCATTGCTCAATCAGTTGAAAGCGATCGCGGCATTGGGCTATCGCTGAGTAACTTAGGGCTGATCGCTACTGCGCGCGGACAGGCTAACGATGCCCGCAAATACTACGAAGTCGCGGCGAACTACCGCGCCCGCGCCCGCGACTATGCCGAACAAGCCAACACAGACAGTCACTTAGGTGATGTGTACCGCAGCGCTGGCCGAATTTCAGAAGCAATTGGCGCTTACCGTCTGTCGCTTTCACTGGCCCGTGAGATTAGCGATCCTTACGTTCAATTACGTGCCTTAGACGGCCTGATCGCAATCTACCGGCAACGCCATGAACCCCAAGAGCTGACCCGCTATTTGGGCGATCGCATTACCCTCACCCTCAGCACTGGCGACGACTGGCAGCGCCTGATCACCCTCAGAACCATCGGCGAAATCTACCAGGACAACAGAGACTTTGCCGCCGCTCGCGACGCCTTTCAGCGGGCTTTGTCACTAGCACAAACGCTGGAGCGCAAAACCGTTCAAGCAGAACTAACTAACCTGATCTTGGCGCTGCCGGAAGTGCAATAGCCGGTTCAGTCGCCGCCAGGAAACGTGTATTATTCGGTAGAGCCTTTAGGCGCTTTGTGTCGTCTTTCTGGGCCGTTTTTCCGGGCCGCTCTACACTTTATGGATTTGCCGACCGCTCCTTTGCGATTTGACGTTATCACCCTCTTTCCCGATTTCTTTGCCTCCCCCTTAGCGGCTAGCCTCACAGGACGGGCCTTACAGCGGCAAATAGCGACCGTCCACCTGACCAATCCCCGCGACTTTACAACCGATAAGCACCACCGCGTCGATGATATTCCTTACGGAGGCGGCGTCGGGATGGTGATGAAGCCGGAGCCGATTTTTGCAGCCGTTGAATCGTTGCCGCAGTTCCCTCGTCGTGAGGTGATCTTGCTGACACCGCAGGGCCAAACCATGAATCAGCCCTTGTTTAAAGCGCTATCTACCGAGTACGATCAGCTCGTGCTAATTTGCGGCCACTACGAGGGCATTGACGAGCGGGTACTTAACCTAGTGACTCGTGAAGTGTCGCTAGGCGATTTTGTGCTCACGGGCGGCGAGATTCCGGCCTTAGCGCTGATTAACGGCGTCATGCGGCTGCTACCGGGCACCGTTGGCAAACCCGATTCGCTTAAGTACGAAAGCTTTGAAACCCCTTTGCTCGACTATCCGCACTACACTCGCCCGGCTCAGTTTCGGCAGTGGGCAGTGCCTGAAGTGCTGACTTCTGGCGATCACGGCGCGATTGCCCAATGGCGAGAACAGCAGCAAATTCAGCGCACCCGGCAGCGCCGCCCAGATTTATACAAACTCTACACCAGCTCCAACAGCAGCAGTCTTTAGCATGAACATCCGCATTGGCAACGGCTATGATATTCACCGGCTGGCGAGCGATCGCAAACTCATCTTAGGCGGCGTTGATATCCCTCACACACAGGGTCTGCTGGGCCACAGCGACGCCGATGCGCTGACCCACGCGATTATGGATGCACTGCTTGGAGCGCTGAGTCTTGGTGACATTGGCCTATACTTTCCCCCTAGCGATCCCCAATGGGCAGGAGCCGACAGCCAAATGCTTTTAAAGCAAGTGCATCAGATGGTCACAAATAGCGGCTGGCACATCGGTAATATTGACACTGTGGTAATTGCGGAACAGCCTAAGCTCAAACCGCACATTGCAGCAATGCGCTCTACCCTAGCGACAACCCTAGCCATTGATCCCGATCAAATCGGCATCAAGGCCACCACCCACGAAAAATTAGGCCCTTTAGGCCGTGAAGAAGGGATTGCAGCCTATGCGATCGCCCTCTTACAGAAATCATCTAGCTAGATCCGGCAATTACCTAGCAACGTCTGTTCCCGGTTCTATCTACTCCTTCTATTATCTGCTAGCTGTCTATGTAGTAGACACTTTATTTCTCTGTCTATTGACAGTGCCGCTAGCAGCAGCCTTCACGATACTTCTATGAAGCTGACGTAGTGAATAGAATTGCGAATGTTAAAAAACATACGTTTGGATAAGCCAAAATGCGTAATTTTGGTAAAAGGTCAAGCAAAGTATCAGAATATACGCAAATACCCTCGTATTATTTATACAATCTTTGAGAACAATTAAAGAGCGTATTAAGAAATACTGAATTCATCCGAAAATGGCTTCTGTGGGCAGCTTTATAGCCATTTGTAATGGCTATATGTAACCTTGCTAAAAGCGAACGTCTGACTATCAAGAGTCTGGATGCTAAAACCCGAATGCAAAGCATCAGTGAAAAATTCAGAGGCGACAAGGGAGAAAAAATAAGAAACAGTAGAAAAGACAAAAACAGCAGAAAAGGTAAGAAACAGCCTGACATTTAACTAACAGATAGTTTGGCAGGTGATTTGAGCAGTAAGCGTTTGAATCAGGTGTCAACTCAACGGCAAAGAATCGATTTTGGAGGCAGAAATCATGGGCGCAATCAGAGACTCTTCAAGGCTACTGGCATCTGCTACAGCCCAGTTACCGAGCCAATTTGCAATAAACGCTGAGCGGCCCTACGGTAGTATATTTTGCAGCAGCCCGCCGGAACGCATCGGCATTCACGGGGAGTATGACTACAACGGTTTAGCCAATCGCGTGGTGCAATGCTTTCAGCAGGCTATTGGCGATCAGGCCGTTCAGCTTAAAGTCTGCCAGCGTGGCTGCGTTGTAATTTTGAGTGGTGCTGTCGCCTCACGCAATTTATTGAACTACGTCGTCAATCTCGCTAATAAAGTAGAAGGGACTGCTCTCGTCGAACTCCATAAAGTAACGGTGACAGAAGACGAACTAGCCGCTTAGGCAAAGGCATAATTGCCAAGTGTTGAAGATCCACAGCCGCCACAGGCTAAGGCCAGCCGCCGCAGGCCAAGATCATCAGTCGAAGTCTATTCCATCATCGTCGCCACAAAGTTGGTGTAGACCTCTCCTTTTAAAAACATCGGATTCTCCAAGACCTTCTGATGAAAGGCAATCGTAGTTGGCAGGCCGGTGATTGCGCATTCTCTCAAAGCCCGCTTCATCCGGCGAATTGCGGTCGCCCGGTTTGGCCCCCATACAATTAGCTTGCCAATCAGCGAGTCGTAATAAGGCGGAATTTCATAATCTGTATAGACGTGCGAATCCATCCGGACGCCCAAGCCACCAGGAGCCAGGTAGCCGCTGATCCGGCCCGGATTAGGTCGAAAATTGTGCTCAGGATCTTCAGCATTGATACGGCATTCTATTGAGTGTCCGCGCAGTTGAATGTCGGCTTGGGTGAAGGGCAAGCGATCGCCCTGTGCCACCTGAATCTGCGCAGCAATCAGATCGATCCCGGTAATCATCTCGGTCACCGGATGCTCGACTTGAATGCGTGTATTCATCTCCATAAAATAAAAGCTACCGTCATGATCGACCAAAAATTCGACCGTACCTGCCCCAACATAGTTAATCGACTGCGCCGCGCGAACCGCCGCATCACCCATTTTTTGACGCAAATCGGCATCTAAAACCGCACTCGGCGCTTCCTCTAAAAGCTTTTGGTGGCGGCGCTGAATTGAGCAATCGCGCTCACCTAAATGCACCACATTGCCATAGCTATCGGCCAAAATCTGAAACTCAATATGGCGTGGGTTCTCGACAAACTTTTCTAAATAGACGCCTGGATTGCCAAACGAAGCCTCGGCCTCCCCTTGAGCGGCCCTAAACATCTTTCCCAGTTCATCCGGCTCTCGGACTAGCCGCATCCCTCGGCCGCCGCCGCCTGCGGTCGCTTTGATAATCACCGGATAGCCAATTTCTGCCGCTAGTGTGGCCGCCTCTTCCTGACTGCTTAGCAACCCTTCACTGCCCGGCACTATCGGCACATTCACCGCCTGCATCGTCGCTTTGGCGGTTGATTTATCGCCCATAGCCCGCATCGAATCCGGCGTAGGCCCAATGAAGGTGAGGTTATGGTCGGCGCAAATTTCGGCAAAGCGAGCGTTTTCAGCTAAAAATCCGTAGCCAGGATGAATCGCCGTTGCTCCTCTAGTCAGCGCCGCCGCAATAATATTCGGAATGTTTAAATAGCTTTTACTGCTCGCAGCTTCCCCAATGCACACCGCTTCATCCGCTAGCTCTACATGTAGGGCATGGCGATCTACTGTAGAGTGCACAGCCACTGTAGCAATGCCCATCTCTTCACAGGTGCGCAAGATTCGCAGCGCAATCTCACCCCGATTGGCAATCAAAATTTTAGAAAAACTCATCAGGTAGCCAGCAACTTTTCGCTGAGTCATTAAGGAACTGATCGTATCACGCAGGGCCATTGCCTAGTTGTCGGCATTGAGCTCTAGCTCAGTATCTCATCTAGGCTCTCACTGACAAATTTGCCTCTGCTTTGGCGCTGTGGAAAAAAAGCCGCTGAAAAGAACTCGTTATAGGGTAAATTTAAAGGCCACTGTTATTTTTGCGGATGTGGTGAAATTGGTAGACACGCACGCTTGAGGGGCGTGTGGCTTACGCCTTGCGAGTTCGAGTCTCGCCATCCGCATATTTTCAGTGACAACCATAGCCCCTGTACAGATACCTTTGCGAAGCTGTGCAGGGGCTATTGGGTTTAAGTTACCTATTTTCTAAGTATTCATATCTAAGTATTCGTAGAGATTTTCTCAAGTTCTATTTAGTCAGGCGTTCATTTCTGGGTGGTTTGTTGGTTATGATGAGACAAAATTATAAACCTTTGTAAACACCTGCTGTATCTGTTTTGACTTTAACTTCTCCTTCTGCTCCCAGCGCTGAAAGCTTGGCTTGGCATTCTTTACAACCTTTATGGCAAGGGGACAAGTCAGTTGTTGATCAGGGGCTTGCTCACGATCAGCTCTCGCCAGCTTGGCAGATATTAATGCTGGGAGACGGTTCCCCGACGCGTCACTTACAGCTACTGACTCGCGAACCCACGGAAGTCGATGTAATTGATATGTCACGGGTGAAGCCGATTGGGGATGACGCCCCTGCTCAAATCGAAAAAGTGCCTGGGCCGCATTTACGTCGCCAAGTCTGGCTGCGAACGGCATCAGGGCAACGCTTGGCTTATGCCACATCTTGGTGGGAAGCCAGCCATGTGGATGAATACTTGAAGAATCGATCCCTGCCGGTTTGGGCTAGCTTGGCGCAGCTTCGTACCGAGCTGTATCGCGATATTCAAGGTATATACTTTGGACATTCTGTGGCATTAGAAGCAGCGTTCGAGCAAAAAGGGCCTTTTTGGGGGCGGCACTACCTGTTTTGGCATCAGGGCAAGCCATTGACGCTGATCTATGAAGTGTTCTCGCCCTATCTAATTCGCTACTTGGGTCCGATGGGCTCGGAAGGTGGCTCATGGTTCAATCAATAGATCCCGCTGCTTTAGCTCATTGCTGACTGATGACCAGCTCATTACGTCCCATTACCTGTAGGGCTTAGCGGCATTAGAAGCACTATCTTGATAGGCTTGGTCAAGCCAAATTTGGGCGCGCACCGGGCCATAGTGCTCTCTTAAGGAGCGCTCCACTCGCTCGCCAATGGTGCTGGCAATTACCATAAATTCTGGATGGAGGGCTAAGTGAAGCTCTATCCAAACTTGGCGACCGACCATGCCGCGCGACAAAATTCGGGTGCAGCGAGTGACGCCTTCCACTTGGCAAGCGATTTGAGCTATAGCTTCTGGGGCGATCGCGGTGGGCTTCAGCAGCATCGGCAGCTGTTTATTCAACATTTGCCACAGGCTTTTAATCAGCAAAACCACCAGCCCAACGGCTAAGAGCGGATCTAGCCAGCGATACCCATTGACTATAGCAACGAGCCCTAACAGCACTAACCCAGTTAGCCAAGCATCTGCCATCAAATGCTCAATGTTGAGCTTCAGCGCCAAGCTATTGAGTGATTTGCGCTGTTTTGCGGCGGCCAGCACAGCAGCAGCGACTAAGCTCACCATTACAACAATTAAAATGATGAGCGATCGCGTTACTGCTACCGGCAGAGCGGTCGGAACGCCGCCTTGAGCGCTCTGGACATAAGTACTCTGAATATAGGTTGTACTTAGGGCATAAGCACTCTGCAACGACAGCGCCTGCCCCAACAGCTCAAACTGGCTCAATGCCATCATCACAATTGAAATGCCAGCAAACCCCAACATCGCTGACAGCAAAAGCGCCCCAGCCGCTTCACCCCGACCATGCCCCCAAATTTCTTTACCGAGCGTGCGATGAGGCGAAGACACCGCAATCAGGCTTAGCAGCGTACTAAACACATCTACCAACGTATGCAGCGATTCGGCCAGTAAGCACAAAGAATGGCTGATCCAACCCGCCGTCAGCTCAACAACAAACAATAAAAGTGTCGCCCATAATATCAATAGCAGTAGGCGATAGCTTACCCGTCGCTGGTGTCCGAGTCCATTCATAGCGCTTAGGCTATCACGAAGGGAAACTTACCGCATATCATCAAGCCATATGTCATCAAGAAAAGAGGGTGAAGCATTCGGATTGGCTTTTTTTAGCCTTCAATGCGTCTACTTTTAAATACTTCTACTTTTGGGGCATCTGCTCTTGATGCCGATTTGTCTTACGCTGTGAGCGCTGCTGAACCTTTTAAAATCAGAAAAGGCACCGACGACTGGCCGTGTTTCGTCTCGGTGCCTTAACTGGTTCGCTCCTCACACTCAACTAATATAGAGGATGTTCTCCTTTTTGTCACCTAAGGTGGACATTGCTCTTACTGGCACAGTCAATAATCTCTAGAATCGAACCCCAAAATCGAATCTCTAAAATTTTACTCGTCAGCGGTGGCGCGATCGCAAATCCCTAAAGCGCAGTGGGTGCTTTTTCACCTAAGCAGTGCCGCAACAATACGTTCAGTCGATTTTTGGTAGCCATGACTAAGCCAAACCAAACCTGAAACCGAACCCTCTCAGCCGCACTAGCTGCCGCCGAAAGCTGACCAAACCCGCCCAAACAAGCCCGATAAAAACAGTCAAAGGCTTGACACAGTTCGCCTGCACGCTTCAATAGCAAGATATGTTGCTGTAAGGGCCAGCGATAAGGAATCCAAAACATATCGTCGGCGGTTTCAATAAGTAACTGAATCAACTGCCAAGATTGGGGGGTATTACCCCTCAGTTGACAGCTCTCAGTGAGCCAAGCTAGCTGTGCAGATTGAGGTGATTTGCTATTAACTAGTTGAGCCTCATGCCAAAGCCGCAATAATCCGCAGCAGCGCGCGTGAGTGTGTTGAACTTGCCATAAAGCCGTCTGAATATCTGCACAGCTGTCATTTTCCTCGATGGAATCAAATCCTTTAGAAAAGAGTGAGGAAATTGAAGGGCTTAGCGGTACTAACGAGCTCTGATTTAGGAGTAGCTGAGAAAGCTGATAGTCTTTTTCACAAAATGTTTGAGACTGCTGTAACCACCGGGCGATCCCCACGTCAGAAAGGCAAAAAGACAGCCATCCTAAACGCTGAGTTTCTATCTCAAAATCAGACCATAGTTGAGCTGCCATAGCAAAATTGCAGGGATTGTGATTTGACTCACAAAAGGGCTCGTAATGCTGACTTTCTCTTAATTGATTGAGAACCCGTTTAGAAATGCTTAAAAGAGATTGATTTTGCATTGAAGAGCTGCTTTTAGCTAACACTTGAGGCAATGCAGAAACATAAAGAACGGAGCTGGCAGTTTGCTTTTTTTGAAGGGGTATTTTTTGCCAAAGCGGCTCTTTGTTATCAATTCTAAAAGCAGCTCGGCTCAAAGACTCGCAAGAGCCACCAGGCATAGGGTTGGGGTTCGCTTGACAGCCTGAGGAAGCCGAGAGACGATCGCTGTTTTGTGAAGAGATGATGAAGCTATCTATTGATGCTTCATCATTACTAAATAAAAATCGATTTAAGCCGTATAACAGGACAACTTTGAGCGGTAAATCTATCACAGTCGTAGATCGCCAATAAGATAAAAAAGCGTTTTAACAAGAGGGGTGATTACCGTCTTTATCAAAGCATTTTGAAATTTGTATGCGCTTAGTCCGAAAAAATGCTGAAGTGCAGATAAAGAAAGAAATTTAATCGCACAAAACCTAACAATTTATATTAATGTACTTACAACATTCGACACGTACCGTCTAATTCAAGTATCTGTTGTTGCTTAGCGATAACTGATCATGACAGTACAAAACACAGGCCATTGAATGCCCCTTTAAGTAATGGCTACGTGAGATCACTACTACTGACACCAGATTAGAAGATGCTCGATTTGAACCGTCCGTATTTTTACGGATGATGAGGATTGTAGTGATTGTCTGTGCAGGGTAAGCGCAAGAAAAAAGTTGGCAAAGTATGGTTGCTAGCGAGATCATGAAAGCGTCCCTCAAGCAGGTAGCGATGAGCCCAGGTTTCAGTCAGACCAACACCTCGGATAAAGCGGCTAAGAAAGCTCAAAAGCG